>WHTS01000093.1:5747-24061 GCA_009377585.1 Betaproteobacteria bacterium | reverse complement strand
ATGATGCAGCAGTACTTGAGCATCAAGGCGCAGCATCCCGACATGCTGTTGTTCTACCGCATGGGGGATTTCTACGAGCTGTTCTTCGACGACGCGGAAAAGGCCGCCCGCCTGCTCGACATTACCCTCACCACGCGCGGCAATTCCGCCGGCCAGCCGATCCGCATGGCCGGCGTCCCGTACCATGCAGTGGAGCAATACCTGGCGCGCCTGGTCCGGATGGGGGAGCCGGTGGTGATTTGCGAGCAGATCGGCGATCCGGCGACATCCAAGGGCCCGGTCGAGCGTCAGGTCGCCCGCATCGTCACGCCGGGCACACTCACCGATGCGGCGCTGCTCGACGACAAGCGCGACAACATCGTGGCTGCGATCGCACCGGACGGCCGCGCGCTGGGGCTAGCCTGGATGAGCCTCGCAGCCGGACGTTTTCGCATCCTCCAGACCGACCGCGCGAATCTCGCCGCCGAGCTGGAACGGCTGCGGCCGGCGGAGATCATCCTGCCGGAGGAACTGGATCTGTCGGCGCTATCGCTCAGGTGCGCGCTGCGGCGCTATCCGAAGCGCGATTTCGACGCCCGGCGCGCGACCGATCTCCTCTGCCGGCATTTCCAGATCCACTCCCTCGACGCTTTCGGCTGCGAAGGGCTGGATGCCGCCGTTGCCGCCGCCGGGGTGCTGCTCGATTATGTCCGAAGCACGCAGCGCAGCGCGCTCGCGCACGTGGCATCGATCGAGGTCGAGCACGACGACGCGTTCGTGCGCATGGATGCCGCCACCCGGCGCAATCTGGAGCTGAGCGAGACGCTGCGAGGCGAGCCGGCGCCGACCTTGTTCGCGGTGCTCGACTCCTGCGCCACCGCCATGGGCAGCCGCTGGCTGCGCAATGCGCTGCATCACCCGCTGCGGGACAGCGATCAGGTGCGCCAGCGGCTCGAGGCGGTCGCGCAATTGCGTGGCGGCGCAGGCGGAGGACCTTACGAGCGCGTGCGCCAATCGCTCGCCCGGATTGCCGATATCGAGCGCATCGGCGCCCGTATCGCATTGAAAAGCGCGCGCCCGCGCGATCTCGCCGGCTTGCGCGATGCGCTGTTACGCCTGCCTGCCATCGTAGCGACGCTGGACGGGCTCGATGCGCCGCTGCTGCGCTCGCTCGCATCCGGCTTGCGCATCGAGCCGGCGATCGGCGAGCGGCTGCGCACGGTGCTGCATCCCGAACCGGCCGCGGTCGTGCGCGATGGCGGCGTCATCGCCGATGGTTTCGATGCCCAGTTGGACGCGCTGCGCGCGATCCAGACGCATTGCGGCGACTTCCTGCTGGAGCTCGAAAGCCGCGAGCGCGCACGCACCGGCATCGCCAGCCTGAAGGTCGAATACAACCGCGTGCACGGCTTCTACATCGAAGTGAGCCGCGCCAACGCGGAGCGCGTCCCCGACGACTATCGCCGGCGCCAGACGCTGAAGAACGCCGAGCGCTACATCACCCCGGAGCTGAAGGCGTTCGAGGACAAGGCGCTGTCGGCGCAGGAGCGCGCCCTGGCGCGCGAAAAGCTGCTCTACGACGCTTTGCTCGACGAACTGGGCGCGGCGCTTGCACCGCTGCAGCAGGCCGCCGGGGCGCTGGCCGCGCTGGATGCGGCTGCCTGTCTCGCCGAGCGCGCAGCCGCGCTCGATCTCGCCCAACCGCTCATCTCGGACGAGCCCGGCATCGAGATCGAAGCCGGCCGCCATCCGGTGGTGGAACGACAGGTGGCGGACTTCATCGCCAACGACACCCAGCTCGGCCCGGAGCGCGGGCTTCTGCTCATCACCGGGCCGAACATGGGGGGCAAGAGCACCTACATGCGCCAGGTCGCGCTCGTCACCCTGCTGGCGCGTGCCGGTTCGTTCGTGCCCGCCCGCCGCGCGCGCATCGGCCCCATCGACCAGATCTTCACGCGCATCGGTGCCTCGGACGATCTTGCCGGCGGCCGCTCCACCTTCATGGTGGAGATGACCGAAAGCGCCGGGATACTGCGCAACGCAACCGCATCGAGCCTGGTGCTCATGGACGAAGTGGGACGCGGCACGTCGACCTTCGACGGGCTCGCGCTCGCCTGGGCGATCGCGCGCCACCTGATCGAGGTGAACCGCAGTCTTACGCTCTTCGCCACGCACTATTTCGAGCTGACGCGACTCGCTTCCGACTTCGCTACGGTCGCAAACGTGCATCTCGACGCCGTCGAGCACAAGGACCGGATCGTGTTTCTGTACGCGCTGCGCGAAGGACCGGCAAGCCAGAGCTACGGCATCCAGGTGGCGCAACTCGCGGGTGTGCCCGCAGCCGTCATCCGCGCGGCTCGGCGCTATCTCGTGCGGCTCGAGAACGAAGGCGCAGGGACAACGCCGCAGCTGGATCTTTTCCGCGCCGACGAACCGGCCGATGCGACGACGCCGGCCGAGCCGCACCCGGCGTGCGCAAGGCTGCGTGAGACTGACGTGGATGCGTTGAGCCCGCGCGCCGCACTGGAGCTCATCTACGAGCTGAAGAAACTGGCCGAGTAGATATTCGCGTACGGCGGTCCTCGGCTGTGCCGCATCGTTCCGTCGATCGCCTTTACCGGCCAAGGCCCGAGCCGTATGATCCGACGGAACACCCATTCGGAATCGCGCCGTCGCCGTGAGAGGAAGATCGATGCTTGCTCATTCGAACGCAGCCTGCGGCATTGCCCACCGGCGGCGCACAACCCTGCTCGGCATCGGCGCGGCGCTCGCGCTGACGGCGGCGCCGCATCTCGCGACGGCTGCTGATACTGCGGATTACCCGAGCAAGCCGATCCGCGTCATCGTGGGCTTCTCACCGGGAGGCTCGGCCGATCTGACCGCGCGCACGGTCGGACAGAAGCTCGGCGAGCTGCTCGGTCAGACGGTCGTGGTCGACAACCGCGCCGGCGCTTCCGGCATGATCGGTGGGGATCTGGTCGCGCGCGCAGCGCCCGACGGCTACACGCTGTACGAAGCAACCATGACCACGCACGGCATCGGGCCGAATCTTTACAAGAAGATTCCCTACGATCCGATCGGAAGTTTCGAACCGCTTGGGCTTATGGTTCGCATCCCGCTGGTGATGTTCGCGCACACCTCGGTGCCGGCCACCAGCGTCAAAAAGTTGGTCGCGCACCTGAAGGCCAATCCAGGCAAGTATCGCTATTCCAGCGCGGGCAACGGCAGTCCGCCGCACCTGGTGGCCGAGCTCTTCAAGCTCAAGGCAGGCGTCGACATCCTGCACATCCCGTACAAGGGCACGGGAGCGGCCGTGCCCGACCTGATCGCCGGCCAGGTCCACTTCATGATCGACGGCCCGCCGCCTTTCCTCGGGCACGTCAAAGCCGGTCGGCTGCGCGCGCTGGCCGCGGCGAACGACAAGCGCCTGGCGCTCCTGCCCGATGTGCCGACCTTCGCCGAAAGCGGCTTCAGCGGCATGGAAGCGGGCTTGTGGTACGGGATGCTCGCGCCCAAGGGAACGCCGCGCGCGATTGTCGAGCGGCTCAACAGCGCCATCAACCAGGCGCTGCACGACACGGAAGTGCGCAAGCGTTTTTCAGCCTCTGCAATCGAGGTGATCGGCAGCACGCCGGAAGAATTCGGCCGCTACGTGCGAGCCGAGATCAAGCGCTGGGGCGAGGTCGCGCGGGCGGCGAACATCCAGCTCGATTGAGCAGCCGGGCGACGATCGACGTTACAACGCGAACCGGTCGGCGAAGGCGCGAAACTCGCCGAGCTGCTCGAGCCGCATCAGGCCGGCATGGAGCGCGCGCGCGGTCTCTTTTCCCCACACCGGCTCGCCAAGATCGAAGAATTTGTCCGCCAGCTCCTGCGCACTGTGCGGCTTGGCCGGCTCGCCTTTGGTCACGATGCAGCTTCCCGCGTGCTCGGTGCCGTTACGCATCACGATGCGAAGCGCCACCGGCTGCTCGGCCGGGTAGCGGGCGGTGAACGCCGGCTCCTCCGCGAGATCGACGCGCTGTGCCAGCGCCTGTACCTGTGGATTCGACACCGCGGCATCATCGAAGGCGGCGAGCCCGGAGCGCCCATGCACCAGGATGCTGGCAAGCGCGAACGGCACGGAGAAGCGCGCGCCGAAGCTGCTGACGATGTTTTTCTCCGCCAGCATCGCGGCGAGCATGTACGCGCGCACCTCGACGCGCTCGATCTGCGCTACGTCGAGCCGCCCGCCCGGCACGAGCCCAAGCAGATCTTCCAGTGCATCGATCGCCGAATGGACGTAGCGGCCGGTGGGGTGGAGCTTGAAATAGCTCTGCGCGATCAGCCATTCGGCGCCGAGCCCCGCGATCACCCGTTCGAGATCGAAGGTATCGGAAAGCACCTTGCCGTAGACCGAGGAGACGCTGTCGATCTCGCCGGTGAAGCCGCACGCGACCAGCTGCGCGGCCATCTGCCCCATATAACCCGAATGACCGGTGAAGATGTTGCGCACAGTCGCACCGTCGAGCAAGGTCTGGCGGCTCGTGGCCATGCCCATGGTGGAGGCACAGTTGATGAGCTCGAGCATGTGCGGCGCGGTGAAGCCCCTGAGCTTGCCGACGGCGATCGCGGCCCCGATGACGCCGTAGGTTCCGTGCGGATGCACGCTCAATTTCACGTTCGCGGCGCGGCTGATGCGCGACGAAAGCTCGTAGCCCAGGGCGACCGCCAGCAGCAGGTCGGCGCCTGAGACCGCGGCCTCCTGCGCCACCGCGATGGCGGCAGGCACGACCTGTATTCCCGGATGGCCCTTGGCGAACAGGTTGCCTTCGTCGAGCTCGAGCCAGGTGCCCGCGGTGCCGTTCAAGAGTGCCGCGTCCAGAGCGCCGGCGCGCCTGCCCGCACCGATCACCCAGGCGTTGCCGGCGCCCGCACGATCGAGATGGCGCGCAACCAACGCCTTCATCTCGGGCTGCTGCATGCCGGCCGCGATCACGGGGATGCAATCGGCGATGATCAGGCGCGCGCGCTCGCGCGCCGCTTCGCTCACGTCCTCCAGCCGCGTCGTGGCGGCAAATTCGGCGAGCGTTCGGAGATAGGAAGGCGGTTCTCGACTGGACATGATCATGGACTCCGGCGCTTGCTTGCCTACATATGAGCGTACAGCTTCTTGCCGGCGACCGGCATCTGCGCAACCAGGATATCGCCCGAGAGCGACTCGGTGATGTAGAGCGTCTTCAAGTCCGGGCCGCCGAAGGCGATGTTGGCGAGGTGATGATGGTGCGGGTCGGGCGAGTGCACCAGGTGCGTGGGCAGCATGTTGGCGTCGAAGCGCCATACGCCGACACCGAGATGGCATACGCATAGGCCGTTGTCGGCATCCATCTCGATCCCGTCGGGGCCGGCAGCACCCCCCGAGAGCTGGATCGCCACGCCGGTCTTGGACACCGAGCCGTCGGCCATGAGCGGCAGGCGCCACACCTGCTGGGCGCGCGTCACCGCCACATAGCAGTGCTTCTCGGTGGTCGAGAGCGTGATGCCGTTGGGGCTCGGGATGTTGTTGGCGAGCCGGCGCAATTCTCCGTTCGCGCTCAGCCGATACACGTAGCCGGTCGGGTCGACGATCCCGGTCTGGCCCTGGTCGGTGAAGTAGAGATCGCCGTTGGATGCGAAGTGCAGGTCGTTCAGGCCCTTGAACCCCTCGCTGTACTGCGTTTCGAGAACCGGATCGACCCGCCCGCGCTTCTCGTCCAGGACGAGCAGGCCGCGCTTGTAGTCGGCGATGTAGATGGTGCCGTCCTTGTGGATCTTGAGCCCGTTCGGCCAGCCGTCGTACTCGCACACCAGCTCCCACTGTTTCGAGGTCGTGATCTTGAAGACGCGCCCGAACGGAATGTCGACGAAGTAGAGGTTGCCCGCGCGATCGAACGACGGTCCCTCCAGGAAGCACTCGACTTCCGCCCCCTGCCGGTTCGGATCGGACCAGCCGCTCCTGCGCTTGTTGCGAAAGGCTTTCGGCATCGACATGAACAGCTCGGCCTGGATGAGCTGCACCTGCTGGAACGGATTGAACATCGGGATCTCCCTTCGAAATTAGCCCTCGGAAAGTGGTGGAAAGACACTTTCCGCTGAACGCGCCCCTCTCCCCTCGGGAGAGGGGCGGGGGGTGAGGGATGGCATGGATCGTCTTGCCGTATCAACGCCATACCTGTCGCGATTCGCGCGAGGTAGCGATCTCGATTCCGCCGCCCCGCAGCACGTTCAGCGTGCGCGAATGGAACTCGCGCGTATAGAGCACCCGCACGACCCACAGCGTGGTCGCCACCATGAGCCATGGATGCAGGAACCACGACAACGCGGCCATCGCGAAATAATACGAGCGCAGACCCTGGTTGAAATTGCCGCTCGCGAACGAGACGATCAAGCTCAGGTTGGCAACATCGCTGGCGCTTTCCTGCGCGTCCTGCGGTGACGCCGGCGCCGCACCGATGACCATCGAGCAGAATCCGAACTGGCGAATCGACCAGGAGAACTTGAAGAACGAATAGACGAAGATTGCGATCAGGAGCAGGATCTTGATGTCCCACAGCCGATGGCTCGCCTCGATCGCGAACGGCAGCTCGGAGACGACATCGGCGGCGCGCTGCACGTAACCCAGCAAGGCGATGAGCGCGCCCAGGATGAGCAGCGTGGTCGAGGCGAAGAACTGCGAGCTGCGCGTGAGGTTGCGCACGATGTTCACGTCCACCATGCGGTTGTCGCGCTCGATCATGCGCAGCGCCCAGGTACGGCGCATGACATCCATCACGCCCTGCAGGCTGGGCACCTTTCGGCCGTACCAGATGGCGAAGCGGGAATAGCCGTACCACACGCCGACAAAGAACGCGACCGCCACCAGATCATGCGGCGAAAGGGTCTGGCCGAGCGTGAGCCAATCCTTGTAACTGAGGAGCCATTCGAACATAAGCGGTGTCAGGCGGTCGGGGATGTTCGCGAGGTTCCGGCGAAGTCGCGTGGTGTCGTTCGCGCAACGGGCGAGCCGCTCGCGGCGGCAATCGACCGAGCCGCCGGCGAGCGATCCATCCAGGCCATCGAGGCAGATCGCACGGGCTAGCGGCGCGAGCGCGATTTGCGCGAGCGCGCCATCAGACGAACAGCGTCAGCACGCCGGTGTAACCGTAGAGCCGGTTGTGCGAGATCTCGCCGTTGCAGAAGAAGCCCACGAGCGGAAATTCGCCCAGCGCATCGCGGATGAGCCCGAGCTCTTCGGACTTGCGTCCGAACAGGTTCGGCCCACGCGCCAGGCAAGAGTAGTAAACGCCGCCCTTGGGCTTGCCGAAGAGCCCTTTCTTGATGCTCTCCAGCATGCGGTTCATGTCCTCGACGGCGGAATCGAGGTCGCGCCGGCAAAACATGACGTGTTGACCCTGCTCGACCAGCTCGCCGATCGCGACCAGCTTGCTCTGCGGGTCGATGCCAAGCAGATTGCGCACCAGGTAGTCTCCGGTGTCGCTGCCGCGGATGGGCAGGCCGACGAAGATCTGGCCGCCGATGCGGTTCAGATCCTTGCCCAGGCGCTCGCCCAGATCTTCGCGCATCACGTCGAGCGCAGGCTTGCCGTCGATCGACAGGATGATGTTGCGCTGGCATTCGGTGATCGTGTGCTTGGGCCCGATCGGCGAGCAGCCCTGCGTGAGCCGCGTTGCAACCGCCACGTCCTCGGTGAACACCACGCCCGAGACGCCGCCCTCGGTGATGGCGTCGGCGATCTGGGGATTGAGCCGGCGCGAGCTCGTGAGGCCCCCGACCAGGAAGCCGCTTTCGACCTTCCCGGACAGCGCGCTCACCAGCGCCGCAATCTCGGCATTGGTCGGATCGGCATGCACGACGGCGAAATTGGTGTCGCCTCCGGCGCAGCGCAGCGCCGCGCCGGCAATGTTCGCGGTCGCGCGCACCGTGCCGAAGACCCGGAATGCGTTGCGGTCCAGGTCGCCGACCATGGCGACCAGCGCGGGCTCGTCGACCAGCTCGCGCCCGGTCGCAAGCACCCCCATCCCCACGGTACCCACCCAATGCGGCACCCCGGTCGCCTCCTTCATTTCCTCCAGGATGAGGCCCAGGTCGGAAGCGAAGTAGTCGGTGGCGTAGAGAAAGCCCAGCGTCCCGCCGCCGGAGCCGAGCTGCTCCAGGCATGCGTGCGCCGCCCGCCGCCAGTCGGCGTTGGCGCTGTATCCATGACGAAAAGTTGGCATGTGGCACCTGTTCAGCCTGGCCGCATGCACCCGATCGGGCCCGCGGCGAGCACCCCGCCCCAAAGGATAGCACCGAGCAATCGGGTCGAATCGGCTCTGACCCGCCATTGACACGCGGGAGCGATATGCAACAATACCGTCCCAATACAAGAAACCGGTCCGCGCAGTCAGGACCGCGCTACCAGCCCGCGGCGTGTAAGGCCGTACGCCGAAGGGTTCATGCGGCGGAGGATTTTGAGCGCAAGTCGTTCACGGTGTGTCATGCCGTGATGCGGTGCGCCCGAAACTCGGCTCGAGAAGGGGTAGCACGTTGGAACAAGAAGCGCACTCGCCCATCCGCGTACTCGTCATCGACGATTCGCACACCATTCGTCGCAGCGCCGAGCTGTACCTGACCGAGGCCGGGTGCGAAGTCCTCCTCGCCGAGGACGGGTTCGATGCGCTGGTCAAGATCACCGATCAGCGGCCGCAGCTCATTTTCGTCGACGTCATGATGCCGCGGCTGGACGGCTATCAGACCTGCGCGCTGATCAAGCGTCATCCGAAGTTCGCCGCCACGCCGGTCATCATGCTGTCGAGCAAGGACGGGCTGTTCGATCGCGCGCGCGGCCGGCTCGCCGGCTCCGATCTCTACATCACCAAGCCGTTCACACGCGACGCGCTGCTCAAGGCGGTATTCGATCACGTGCCGGCCCGCGTCTAGCCCGGATCGCGCCGTGCCCATCCGAACCGTCATGGTGGTCGACGATTCCGCCACCGACCGGCACGTCCTGGCCGAGATGCTGGCAAGCGGCGGCTACGTCGTCATCGCGGTCGCCAGCGCCGAGGAGGCGCAGATGCGCATCCGCACCGAGCGCCCCGATGCCATCCTCATGGACATCGTCATGCCGGGAAAGAACGGCTTCGAAGCGACGCGCGAGCTCCAGCGCAACGATGCGACCCGCGACATCCCGGTCATCGTGTGCACGTCCAAAAGCCAGCCAACCGACCGGATCTGGGCGCTGCGCCAGGGTGCGCGCGAGGTTCTGGTGAAGCCCGTGCAACGCGCCCGCCTGCTGGAGACCCTTGCCCGCCTCGGCTGAGGCGCACGCCCCCATGACTGCGACCTTCGACTCCGACGCTTCGGGCGCGACTGAGGGCGCGCACGGCGGCAGCACCGTAGCCGGCGACGGCTCGCGCCTGGGCATACAGCTCGGCGACGACCATTGGCTCATCGACCTGGCCGACGTGAACGAGGTCATTCCCGTGCCCGAGCTGACCGAAGTGCCTTTCACCCGGCACTGGTTCGCGGGCGTGACCAGCATTCGCGGCAATCCGGTCGCAGTGGTCGATCTCAACGCTTTTTTCGGCGGCGCCCAGACCGAAGCCGGCGAGCGCGCGCGGCTCGCCGTCGTCGCGCAATGCCACCGCATCAACAGCGCGCTGCTGGTCGGTTGCGTGCTCGGCCTGCAGCCGTTCGATCGCTTCGTGCGAGAGCCGGACGGCGTGCCGCAGGCGCCCTGGATCGAAGGCCTCTATCGCGACCCGGACGAGCAACGCTGGACGGCGCTGAGCATGCACGGCTTGCTGGGACATCCGGATTTCCTTCGCATCGAGCTGCCGGCGTAGCCGACCATGACGCTCGAATCCTCGCGTCTCGGCCCGAACGTCCCGCTTCCCGCTGCCGAGCAGGCAGCCGCGCAGGAACGCCCGGATGAGATCGGCGCAATGGGGCGCGCCGTCGTCGCGACACCAGCCACGACCAGACCGGCGCAAGGTAACGCCCGCCTGCCCGCTGCGCCGCGCAGCTTCCAGCTGCTCGCCATTGCCGCATCGGCCTTGCTGCTCGCCGCGACCATCTTCGTCGTGCTGGATCGGCGCGAGGAAGCGCAAGAGGCACTGTATCGTGCCCGCTCCGCCGAGCTGCAGATGCTCTCTCAGCGCATCGCCGCTTATTCGCCACGCGCGGCTGCGGGCGAAGCGCAGGCGTTCGAGGTGCTGCACGCCTGCGGGCAACGCTTCGCCGCCGCACTCGGTACGCTGGGCGCCGTCGAAACCGACTCGGCCGCGCAAGGCGCGGCCCTGGAAGCGCTGCGAACGCGCTGGCTCGGCGCTGGAGCGCAACTGCAGACCGTGCTCGCGCAACGCAGTGCGATCGTCGAGCTCGGCGCGCGCCAGAAAAGCCTGGCGGCGGACGCGCAACGCGTCGAGATGCTGTGGCAGCGCGTGTCCGCAGCAGCGGAGGATGCATCGCCCGCACAGACGGCGACTACGCCGCTGCGGCAACTGGCGTCGAGCATGGCGATCGGGCGCGCGGCGCAGACGGCGCTCAGGGCGAACGTGCGCGACGCGGACGCACTGCGCCGGTTGGTGGAGCATGCCGAGACTATGCAGGCCGGCGTGCGCGCCCTGCTGTCGGAGCGACCTGGCGCGGACGGGCACGAAAGCGTCGCGGCACTGCGCGACGCGCTCGTCCCCTATGCCGAAGCCATCGAGCGCATATCGGCATTGCTGCCTGCGCTCACGCAGGCCCAGGCCGCCGCCCGCACGCTGGTGGACGCAACCGATCCGCTGTTCGAGGACGCGGCCCGATTGGTTGCGCGCGATGTGCAGCGGGAGCGCGCGCCGAGCCACTACATCTGGGCGGCCTTGATGGCCGCGGGCCTCGCCTTCGTGTGCCTGCTGTGGATCGGCAAGGTCGTGCTGGACGATGCGGAGCAGCGGGCCGCGGAGAACCTGCGCAACGCCACCCGCGATCGCCAGGCGAACCAGCGCACGCAGCAGGCGATCCTGCGGCTGCTCGACGAGATCAGCACGCTCGCGCAAGGCGATCTCACGGTGCGAGCGAGCGTGAGCGACGAAGCAACCGGTGCGATCGCCGACGCGATCAATTACGCGGTCGGTGAGCTGCGCCGCCTGGTCGCCGGCATGAACGCGGCAGCGACGCGGCTGGCCGAAGCCTGCGCGGAAGCGCAGACCAACAGCGGCGAGCTGCTGAACGCTTCCCAGCGCCAGTCGCAGGAAATCGCCACGACATCGGCATCGTTGGCCGCCGTGACGGCATCGGTCATGCAGGTCTCCGACCGGGCCGCCGAATCCACCCGCGTCGCCGGCGTCTCGCTCGCTGCGGCGGCCGAGGGCTCGGGCTCGGTCCGGCGCTCGGTGGCCGGCATGGAGTCGATCCGCAGCCAGATGCAGCAGACCGCCAAGCGCATCAAGCGGCTCGGCGAGAGCTCGCAGGAGATTGGCGAGATCGTCGATCTCATCAGCGATATCACGCAGCGCACCGAGGTGCTCGCGGTCAATGCGGCCATTCAGGCCAATGCGGGCAGCAGCACCGGGCGCAGCTTCGGACCGGTCGCCGAAGAGGTGCAGCGGCTGGCTGCGCGCTCGGCACAGGCTGCCCAGCAGCTCAATGCCGTGGTCAAGGCGATCCAGGCCGATACCCAGGATGCCACTTCGGCGATGGAGCGCAGCACCGAGCGCGTGGTCGAACAGACCGGGCTGGCGTATGCCGCCGGCGAGGCGCTCGCCCGCATCGAACAGGTTTCGCGCGAGCTCGCCCGCCTGATCGCCGCGATTTCGCTCGCGACGCGCGAACAGCGCGATGCCTCCGAGCGCATCCACGCGGCGATGCGCGACATCCTGCGCATCACCGAGCTCACCACCGACGGCACGCGCCGCAGCGCCGATCGCAGCGCGCAGCTCGCCGGGCTGGCGCGCGAGCTGAAGCAGTCGGTCGCCGGTTTCAAAGTCTCCCGACCTTCATGAGCGCCGAAACGACTCCGATCGCCACGCCGTTGAGCTGGCTCAAAGGCGAGATCGATCGCTCCCTCGATCTCGCGCGCGCGGCACTCGCCCGCACCCTGCACGAACCGGTGGAACGGGCCGAGCGCCTGGCCGAATGCGTGCAGCCGGTCAGCCACATCCGCGGCGCGCTGCAGATGCTGAACCTGGAAGGCGCCGCGCGCTTTTGCAGCGCGCTCGAACAGGCCGTGCAAGGCTTCGCCGCGGCCCCGGCGCGGCTCAATGAGCTGACGGTCTCGGTCATGGACCGGGCGCTGTTTGCGCTCTCGCAGTTCCTCGATGACCTCGACAAGGGCGAGGCCGACGTTCCGCTGAAGCTCTTCCCCATGTACCGGGAGCTGGGCGAGCTGTGCGAACGCGGCAACATCACCGAAAACGAGCTGTTCTTCCCCGACGTGAGCGCCATACCGGTACACGCACGTTGCCCCGATCGTCTCGACGACGCGCAACGCGAACGTCATGTATCCGCGGCGCGCGCGCGCTTCCAGCGCGGGTTGGTGGGATGGCTCAGGCAGCCGAACGACCCGCACGCTTTGCAGGCCATGCGCGGCGCACTGGACACGTTGGATCTGGTCGGCGATCAACTGGCAGCACCGGTCGGGACATGGTGGGTGGCCGCCGGCCTCATCGACCTTCTGCTGCACAACGACGAGGACGCCGAGCGCGTCGCGCTCAAGCCGATTCTGGTGCGTCTCGAACGTCTCATGCGCGATGTCACCGGCGGCGGCGCTGGCTGCGATGCGACCGGCCTCATGCGCGACATGCTCTATCGCATCGCCGCCGCGGCGCCGCTATGCGCCCGTGTTTGCGACATCAAGTCGCTCTACCAGCTCGATGCGCAGCTGCCGGAGTTCTGTCTCTCCGGCACGCTCGAGTACGACGTCTCGGCGCTCGCACCGGTGCTCGAGCAGATGCGGCAGAAACTGCTGGCGATGGAAGAAGCCTGGGCTCGGTACGCGGCGGGCAGCGGCGAGGATCTGCAGCGCCTGCGCTCCCAGGCGGCTGCGCTCAAGTCGGTCGCGCGCGATCTCGGGCATTACCGCCTGGTGCGCCTGCTCGACATCGTCGGTCTGATCGCACTGAAGCTGCCCGAAGCTTATCCGGTGTCGAACGAGGTGCTGGCCCTGGAGATGGCGGCAGCATTGTTGTTCATGGAAGGGATGCTGGAACATTTCACCAGCCCGCCCGCGGACATCGATCAGCAGGTCTCGGTGATGGTGGGGTGGCTGCTGGATGCGCTCAAGCCGAGCGGCGTGCCCGCGCTCGGGATCGGCGCTCCGCGCGACGACATCACCCAGCGCCAGCACTATGCGGAAGTACGCGCGCAGGTGGCGCGCGAGATCCTGACGAATCTGAAGGGCGTCGAGCAGACCGTGGACGAGATCGCGCGCGACCCGGACTTGCGCAGCCGCATCGGTACGCTCGAAGCGCCCGTGCGCCAGATCGCCGGAGCGCTCAAGATGCTGGGATTGAGCCGCGCCAACGGCGTGCTTTCCGCCTGCCTGCACCTGATGCGGTTGAGCGCTTCGGCCGATGCTTCGCTCACGCGCGCTGCGCTCGAATGGGTGGCCGACGGCCTGTCCTGTCTCGGCTTCTATCTCGACAACGTGTGCCACGGCGAAACGCCGAACGAGGAGATCCTGCTCGGGTTCGTGCAGCGCCTGAGCCGCGACGACGCGCATCCGGCGGGCAGCATCGGCTGGATTCCCGCAGCCGCCGATGCGGCCGCGGCCCATGCTGCGCCATCGACCGGCAACGGATCGACGGCTACGATGTGCGCGCCGCGGCCCGCGGATTCGGCGGCAGCACACGACGCTCGGGAGTTGCGCGCAGTCTATTTCGGCGAGGCGCGCGACGTTCTCGCCGAATTGGGAATCCTGCTCTCTGACGTGCGCGCCGAGCCCGAAAATGCAGCTGTTGTGAGCGCGATTCGGCGCGCGTTCCACACCTTGAAGGGCGGCGCTCGCCTGGTGGGATTGGACGCGCTCGCCGCGCTTGCCTGGGAGGTGGAGCAAACGCTCGACGTGTTCCTCGACGCGCAATGGCCGGCAGGCGACGACTTGCCGGTTCTGATCAGCGAGGCGATGGAAACGGTTGCCGCGACCGTGCAGGCGTTCGAGCAGGGACTTGAGCCCGATGTCGCTGCCTACGCCGGCATCGTCGAGCTCGCCGCCGCCTTGCGCGAGCCCGGGGAGCCGGTGCCGATCGAACCCGAGGCGAGCGCCAGCATGGCGCAGGGGACGATCGCCAGCATGGCGCAGGAGGCGATCGCCAGCATGGCGCAGGAGGCGATCGCCTTCGATCCAGCCACCGCGGCGCAGCTCGTGGGCGAGCGGCTCGATGGGCTCGACGCATCTGCGCCATGCGCCGAGCTCGAGGCATGCGCATTCGATCTGGATATGGGTGCCACGCAAGCCCCGGCGGCGATCGATCCGGTGGAAGAGGAGATCACGATCGGCGCCGTGCGCTTGTCGCGCACGCTCTACGAGATCTACCTGGGCGAGAGCGAGGCGTTGCTGGAAACGGTGCGAGCGGAGATCGCGCAATGGGGCGAAGCACCCGCCATGCCGGTTCCGGATGGCCTTGTTCGCGCCGCCCACACCTTGCGCAGCACCGCCAGCACGCTCGGATTCGACGCAGTGGCTGCGCTCGCAACCGAGCTCGAAGACGGTTTGCTGCGGCTGTGTGAAGCCGCTTTCACGCCCGATCATCGCGATGCGCTGGAAGCGGCGCTGAACGCACTGATCGCGATGTTTGCCAGCATTCGCGCCCGCCGCATGCCGGAACCCGACGCTGCCGCGCAGGCGAAGCTTCGCCGCCTCGGTGCCGAGCCTGGCCCGCACTCGATTGGCGAGCCGAAAGAGCGCGTCCCGGTAGATGCCGGCGACATGCCCGAGCACCTCGATGCGCAGCTCCTGCCGATCTTTCTGGAGGAAGCCGCCGAGCTGCTGCCGCGCATCGAAGCCGAGCTCGCAGCCTGGCGCCGGCATCCCGCGGCCATCGAGCCCGCTCGCGCTTTGGCGCGCACGCTGCACACGCTCAAAGGCAGCGCGCGCATGGCCGGCGCCATGGACGTCGGGGAGCTCATCCACGCGCTGGAAAGCCAGGTGGGCATGGCGATCGAGTGCGGTCGCCACGACGAGGATTCACTCGGCGCTCTGGACACCGGGGCGGAGCGGATCGTCCGATCGATCCGCGCCTTCGAGCTTCCCACCCCTGCGACCGATTCACAGGCCGGCGCGCGCGCGCCGGATCGCACGCCCGCAGCGAGCGCATCGCATTCGCAGACCCGGCAGTCGGCGCCGAGCGTAAGCGTCGACGCCGAGTCGGTGGACCGGCTGGTCGACCAGGCGGGCGAGATCAGCACCGTGCGCCTGCGCATCGAGAACGAACTGGAAGCACTGCGAGGTTCGCTGCACGATCTGACCGACAGCGTGGCGCGGCTGCGCTCGCTGCTGCGCGAGACCCAGCTCGAGGCGGACAGCCAGGTGCAATCGCGCTCGCGCCAGCCAGCGCGCGGCGAATCCGAGCTCGATCCGCCCGCATTCGATCCACTGGAGCTCGACCGCTACACCCGCCTGCAGGAATTGACGCGGATGATGGCCGAGAGCTTGCACGACGTGCAAATGATCCAGCAGGGCCTGCTCACGAACTCGGCCGAGACCGAAGCCGCGCTGGCGTTGCAAGGGCGCGTCTCGCGCGATCTGCAGCAGGAGTTGATCGGGCTGCGCAGCATGCCCTTCAGCGCGCTGCGCGAGCGCCTGCAGCGCACGGTGCGTCAAAGCGCTCGGGCGCTCGGCCGCGATGCCGAGCTCAATATCGAAGGCGAGGCCATCGAGCTGGACCGCAGCCTCTTGCAGCGCCTGGCCGCGCCGCTCGAACACATGCTGCGAAACGCGCTCGCGCACGGCATCGAGCCCGCGCCGGTGCGCGCCGCGGCTGGCAAGCCGTGCACCGGCCGCATCGATCTCGCTGTGCACAGGCAAGGGTTCCAGCTCGTGCTCACGCTCGCCGACGACGGCGCCGGCCTGGATAGCGAGCGCATCCGCCGCGCCGCCCAGGGCCTGGGGCTGCTCGCGCGCACGGACGAGTCTCCCGCCGCGACGCTGTTCGAGCTCATCTTCACCCCCGGGTTGTCCACCGCGCCACGGCTCACCGAGAGCTCGGGCCGTGGAATCGGGCTCGATGTGGCGCGCACCGAAATCGCTGCGCTCGGCGGCAGCATCGAGGTCGCATCGGTGCCGGGGGCGGGCACGACGTTTCGTGTCCGCCTGCCGCTCGCGCTCGCCACGGCCGAGGTGCTGCTGGTGCGCGCCGCGAAGACGCTCTATGCGATTCCTTCCGACCTGGTGGAAACGGTGGAGGAGCTGACGGCGGCGAGTCTGGCACAGGCCTATGCGGATGGAATGGTCGCAGGAAGCGCAGCCGCCTACCCGATCCATCGGCTGCGTCGGCTCCTCGGCCAGGAAGACGAGGCGGCCACGGCCGGCCGCCGCAACGCGGTGCTGCTGCTACGCAACGGCGAACAATGCATGGCATTGCATGTCGACGAAATCGTGCGCAACCAGCAAGCGGTGCTGAAGCGGCTGGGCCCACAGCTCGCGCGGGTGCCTGGCTTGTGCGGCGCAACCGTGCTCGGCAACAACCAGCTGGTGCTGGTAATCGACCCGCTGCGGTGCGCCGCAGAACGCCCATCGGCACGCATCCACAGCGGGCTCGCGGCTGCGCGTGACGCGGCGCTTCAGAGCGACCCGGCGCATGTCATGGTGGTCGACGATTCCCTCACCGTGCGCCGTCTGACCGGCCGCCTGCTGGCGCGCGCGGGCTACGAGGTATCGACCGCGAAAGACGGCCAGGACGCGCTCCAGCAAATCCAGCGCACGCTTCCCGAACTGGTCGTGCTCGATCTGGAAATGCCTCGCATGGACGGCTTCGAGCTGGTGCGCGAGTTGCGCGGCGATCCGCGCACGGCAGCCGTACCGATCCTCATCGTGAGCTCGCGACTGGCGGAGAAACACCAGCGGCGCGCGGCGGAAATGGGCGCAGACGCCTTCTTCGGTAAACCGTACCCGGAGGACGAATTGCTTGCCTGTATTGCCGGATTGCTGCAAAGGCATTCGACGGCCCGAGCCGCGTAAAGCCACGGGGATTCGAAGCTCGGTCGCGCAGGCAACGCGTACAGTCTGATTGGGCTGCCCGAGCAGCAAAAGGCCACGGGCATATCGCTTGCTGACGCAGGTTCCGGCATTCCTAGTACATCGGTTGGGCCTGCGCGGCCGCCGTACACGCCTATCATGGATGAATCACCAGGACGCCCGGGGGTAACCAAGGTGAGCGAAGGCGCTGCACCCGAAGAATTCCTGGACCGGGCCATGCCGCTGCTCGACTGGCGCTCGCTCGCGCCCTGGATCGGCGCGGTCGAATCGCGGCTCGGGATGCCGGTTTCGATTGCGTTGTTCAAGATGATCTTGCTCGAGCGCTGGTTTCAGCTTTCCGGCGCCGAGCTCGATGACGCTTGCCATGGACAGGCCGGCTTCCGGCGCTTCCTCGGCGCTCCCCTGCATGGGCCGGTGGCGGAAGTCTGGATGTTCCGCCAGTTCAAGCCCAAGCTCGCCGCCGCCGAGCGGGAAGTCGGACGGCTCATCACCGCCGTCGAGTCGCGGTTGAGCGAGCGCGGGCTGGCGCCTCCCGCCTGCGCCTGGACCGGCTCGCGAAGCGGCGAAGTGACGGGACCCAACGAGAACGTGCGCACGACCGTACTCGAGCCGGGGCGGTTGAGCGCCATCGCGGCGGCTGCGGAGGCGGCGGCCCTCGGCCAGAGCGCATATGCCGTGGGCAGCTTCGCGCCGGCAGGAACCGGACCGGGCAGCGTCGAGGCGGTCGCCGTACTGATCTGGCCGTGGGGTGCATGTACCCCGATCGACCGCGTGCTGAGAATCGGGCGGGACCCGGAATTTTCCCCGTTCGCGCGCCAACTCTGGGCCGATCCGCGCATATCGCGCCATCATGCCGAGATCGAGCCATGCGCCGACGGAATCGTCCTGCGCGACCTGGGATCGTCCAATGGCACCTACCTCGGCGACAAGCCCCTGCCGCATCGCGGATCATCGCTCCTGGGCGACGACGTGCAATTGCGCTTCGGCACCAATCTCGCGGTGAAACTCGTCTTCCTCCCGCCCAAGCCGCGCGAATTGACCTAGCTATTGCCGTCTCGGGCGAGGCGCTTCCTCGCGAAAGGTGAGATTGGCGATCTGCACCTTCTCCAGCGCCTCGAGTTTTTCCAGGCGCTTGTCGATGATCGCGAGCAGGCGGTTG
>WHTS01000093.1:0-5055 GCA_009377585.1 Betaproteobacteria bacterium | reverse complement strand
TGTCAGCTGGTCGCCGCGTGCGACCTGGCCGTTGCGGCCGCCGACGCCCGCTTTGCCACGTCCGGAATCAACTACGGCCTGTTCTGCGCCACGCCCGGTGTTGCGCTCTCGCGCAACATCGGCCGCAAGCAGGCGCTCGAGATGCTGCTCACGGGCGAGTTCATCGATGCGGAAACGGCGCTGCGCTGGGGTCTTGTCAATCGCGTTGTCGCGGCTGCCGAGCTCGATGCCGCGGTCGACGCGCTCGCGCAGACGCTGCTTGCCAAACCGCCGGACGCGCTTGCGAGCGGCAAGCGTTTCTTCTACCGCCAGATCGAACAGGGAATGGCGCAGGCCTACGAGGAAGCGGCGGCGCTCATCACCAGTCAGATGCTCGCCGACGAAGCACTGGAAGGCGTGAACGCGTTCATGGCGAAGCGTAAGCCCGACTGGTCGCTAGAGTGACCGAGGCGATCTCGGCTACGGCAGCCACAAGGTAAAGCAGGTTCCGCCGCCGCCGCGATTGGCCAGCTCGACGCGCCCGCACCGCTCACCGCTCACGTGGCCCGCGGCCACCAGGCGGGAGAAATGGATGCCGAGTGCGTTGCCGTTGCACTCGCCGCGCTCCGCGCGCAATGGCGCTTCGACCAGCAGCTCGTCGGGAAACGAGCCGGCATCGTCCTGGATGCCGAACCCGAGGTAGCCGTCGCTCATCCGAAATTCCAGCGTTACGGCCGAATACGCGTACACGAGCGCGCTGTGCAGAGCGTTGTGCAAGGCCATGCTCACCAGCTCGCGGTCGAAGAACCAGAACTGCGGCACCAGATCGGGTGCGCGCACGTCGATGGCGATGCGGCTCCCGGCGAGCGAGACCGCTTCGTGCTCGAGCTCTTCCACCAGCTCGATCGGGGACCACGCATCGGGTCGGATGCCGCCCGCGCGTGCGAGCCGCTCGAGCATCATGACCTGGCCCAGCCGGTCGGACAGGCGGCGCGTCACCATGCGTGCCGCCGGCAGACCGTGCGCTTCGGGCAGCGCGCGATCGAGCAGCAGCGTAAGCTCCCCCACCAGGTCGGCTGCCTCCCTGGCATTCGATTCGATCAGGGCGCGCGTGCTCGGCGCTTCGGCCGTCATGGGCTCGCTCGCTACGCCGCAGCCTGCAAGGCTTGCAGCAGCTGCCGGTAGAGCTCCGCGACCTGCAGGTATTTCGGATGCTCGGGGTGGCGCAGATGCACCCGCCGCATATAGGCTTCCACCCGTTCGCGCTTGTCGGCTTGCAGGCCGTGCATCTGCATGTGCGAGACGAGCGCATGCGCGGCGTTCATCACGATGTGCGCGTTGTCCGGCATCGTTCCGGCCGCTTCCTCCAGCAGCTCGATCGCGCCGTCCAGGTCGCCGCTTTTCGCGAGCGCCACGCCCTCGTTGTTGATGCGTACGGCATCGTCGACACAACGCTCCACCAGCGTTTCGCCCTGCTCCTCGCGATCGATATCGCGGTACATGCGCCGCACCTGGTCGAGCAGCTGTGAATCGTCGTGGTTGTTCGATACCAGCCGCCGCATCAGCGCCGCGCCCTCCGCCTCCCGCTTGTTGAGGTAGCAGGCCCGCGCCAGGTCGAGCGCGATGTCGCGCGCCAGCTCGACGCCGTCGGCATTGGCGGCGGCAAGCGCCTCGTCCAGGGCCTTGCGCGCGTCCCGCGGATTCTCGGCTCGGCTGTGCACGAGGCTCTCGACGGCGTAAGCGGATGCCTGCACCGTGGCGGAGCCGGGGAAAGTTCTTTTCGCCTCTGCGAGCGTGTCCAGGGCCTGGGGGTACTTGGCGCGGTCCATGTAGATGCGCGACAGCGTCAGATGATCATCGGGATTCGGCGCAAAACCGTGCCGGCTTTTGCGCACTACTGCGCTGTAGGCGGCCTCGGCCGTTTCGAGGTCGTGGGCGCGCAAGGCGAGCGCGCCGATCGACTTGTGGCGATGGACCGCGTTGGGCGAAACCTCCAGCGCCATCTGCAGCACCGCCTTGGCATCGTCCTCGTTGTCGCAACGGCCGTGCAGTTGCGACAGCTCGTCGTAAGCCGCCAGATACTCCGGGGCGTCGGCCAGGAGCTCGGTCAGAACCGAGCGCGCCTCTCCGTAGCGACCCAGGCCCGCAGCCGCACGCGCCATCCCAAGACGTGCCCACGGCACCGCGCGCGCGTGCAAAACCTGCTCGAATACCGCCTGCGCTTCGCCGTGACGCGCGAGCGCGAGCAGCGCGTCGCCCTTGATACGCGCCAGGTCGAACGCAAACCTCGGCTCGGTGCCGATCAGACGATCGCACGCCTGCAGCAGGGCCTCGTGTTGGCCGCTCGCGCGCAATTCGTGGATCTCGGCCAGCTTTTTCTTGCGCTCCAGCGCTCGCACCAGGCGCAAACGCAGCGTTTCCTCGGTAAACGGCTTGACCAGGTAATCGTCGGGCGCGAGCTCGGCGGCCGACATCACGCGGTCGTAGGCGCGCTCGGCGGTCACCATCATGAACACCGCCGTGGGCGCGAGCAGATGCTCGTTGCGGCAGTACTCGAGCAGCTGCTGCCCGTCGGGACCGAGCCCCAGGTCGAAATCGGCCAGGACGATGTCGTAGCGCATGTTGCGCAGCCGCGCCACTGCCTCCCGGGCGCTGCGCACCGCGTGCGGACTGCGGATGCCGCATGCCTCCAGCGCACGCGAAAGCGAGGCGAGCATTCCGGGGTGGTCGTCGATGACCAGGGTGCGGCTGCGAGTCAGATCCATGGGCGCATGAATGCCACGGCCCGGGCACGCGAACCAGTACCGCCCGGTATCCCGAATAGCCGGGAGAACCGGGTCCTGTGCGGCGTTGCGCGGCGATTACCGTGGCCTATACTGGGCTCCTTCGGTCCTGACTACGACGGACCGGGCCCATTTCTTTAGGATCGGCCTTGGACAACTGCGGCGGGAGGGCGGCAACCGGGATGGCGGCAGCGTGGGTGAATGCGCTCTGCGCCCTCGTGGCGATTACGGCGTTGGCGGGGCCTGCCTGGAGCGCCGAACGCGACATCTGCGAAAACAAGGCCGGCCCGGAATTGATCCGCTGCATCGAGGCGGCCGCGCGCTCCGGCGGCCCGGCGCCCTCGCAGGACGCTGCCAAGGCGTCCCCGACCAAGCGATCGACATCATCTTCGGTGGTTACGCCGGTTGCACCCGCATTCGTACCCCCGCGCGCGCCGGCCGAGGACTGTACGGGGCGAAGCGGCGAGGCGTTGCGCCGCTGCCTGGCAGCCGGTGGGCGGTTGAATCCGGACGCGTTTCCCACCGCACCCACCGTCCCGGCCGCTGCAGCCGCCCCGACGACGGCGCCCGCTCGCGCCGAGAGCTGCGAAGGCAAGAGCGGCGAAGCGCTGCGGCTGTGCGTGCAAGCGCAATCGAAGGATGCAGGCATCGCCGCGGCCAAGCGGTCGCAGCCGCGGGTGATTCCATGTAGCGGCTACACGGCAGTCGATCAGCCGTTGTGCCTGCATCGCAACTCGGCCATCGTCGAGTGCCGCAAGCGCAACCTCTACCCCGACGTCGACGTCTGTTTGCGCAGCCACATGGCCCGCACCCCGCAGCCCGCGCGCGCCGACTGCGGCAAGCTGCAGGCGCGGCTGCGCGCACATTGCGAGGCCCGCAACCGGGTTTACGCTTCGTGCAGCGGCGACAAGATGGGCTACTTCGCTTGCCTGGAGCGGCAGTTGGGAAGCGATGCCGTGCTTACGCGGCGTTAGTACGCTTCATCCGGGGTAAGGCCAACTCGATGCGCATGCCTATGTGCGAGGCTTCGATCGGATGACGTACTCGGCCATCGGGCGGCCTGTACCGCAGCCCAGATCGAGAATGAATGATCCCTGCGCGAGCCCGGAAAGGAGCATGTCCAGATACTCCCGCTCACGCCCGTAAAATCCCGCACGAGCAGCAGTCCATTCGTGCGCGATCTTGTTGTAGGAATCGCGGTTCAAAGGTTTGACGTTGCGGCGGACTTCGGTACCCTGCGATGAGCACCAGAAACAATAATGCAGCGAGCTGTCGCGGATGTCTCTTGCAAACTTGTCGCGCAACCGCAGACGAAGCGCCGCTGTCGTCCGACGGTCACGGGCGGCGCGTATCCAGACGCGCAACGATTGCCTTCAGCGGCAGGAGAAAGCAAGCGGAGTGCCGCTTTCCAATGTCCGCCGCAAGGCACGGTTAAGCCGCAGCTTCTGAAGGCAGTTCCCAACCGGGGAAGACTAATACTCCTGGATGGCACTTGAGAGCGCGAGCGAGCGCCTTCGCACGCTCCACTCCTAGGCGGACACGTCCATTCTCAATCGCCGAAATCGTCGTCTGCGGAATCCCAGAAAGCGAGGCCAATTGGTTCTGGCTCAGCTCTTGGAGTTCACGCACGATGCGTACAGATTCCCCCACCGAGACAGAGACGCGCTTCTTGGCGGGACGATATTCCTTCATTCACGGCCTCCGATAGTCATGAGCGATAACCGAGGCGATCTGAAACAGCACTTCGGAAGCGTTCACCCAGTAGATCACCCGCCACTGCAGTCCAAGGCGCGAGGAGCGATAACCCTGCCATTGGCCCGAAAGCGCTTCATCGTGGAAGCCTTTGATCAACCGTAACCCCCGGGGTCCGGACAGCGCGGCGATATCCTTCCACTTCTCGTACCGTTTCAGAACCTCTACGGGCGCAGCCTCAAGCTGCTTGTCGACACGGCGGTGCTCCAAGATTTGCCACATGGCATTGTGCCTAGACCTTATATGGTATGTCAAACTCGGGTAGCCACCCTGCGGCATAACGGTGTGGCTCAGGCCCGGGAACCAGCGGGCGAAGCCACGCTGGTAAAGCGTGGCCTGCAGCCAAGGTCCGGATCAGATTCGGCCGCCAGTGCTTTTTCGAGATCCAGATCGCTCAGGTACACATTTGGCAAGAGAAGATCGAGAAGTTCCTCAGCAGCCGTAGCGTGCCGTATGTCAGTTGGTACCGTGAACTCACCTAGATTGGTATGGGAGAGGAGGAGCGTGCCGCGTTTGGCACGAAGCGCTCTTACGAAACGAT
>WHTS01000092.1:12208-24259 GCA_009377585.1 Betaproteobacteria bacterium | reverse complement strand
CCCCGGTACGAGTGTAGATCTTGCTGAGCCGATGTCCCACGCTGTTGCCTCGTCAGAACGAGGAGGCCATTGTAGCAACGCGGCTCACGTGCTGCGTGCGCTGACACTAGCAGCGCCGAAACAGCGGCGGAAGCGGCCGCATGGGTGCAGTCGCTCCGCCATTGCAGACTTTGATCGTGCAGACGTTTAATCGTGCGGGCCCGCTTGCATGGGCGGATCGCCTGGCGCGCTCGGGTCGAAGCTGGTGCCCGGGTGCTCCATGAAACCCGTATCGCGGGCAACCGGGGGATCGTCTGTGTTACCGAACGAGGCGCATCCCGCAAGTGCTGCAGCAAGTGTCAGCGTGGCTACAATCGACTTCATGGCAAAACTCCAAAACAAGTTGGACACAGTGGGAACCACGCCGGCCGCACCGAGAGCGGCGGCCGTCGCTTGCCCTTCCGCATTCCCGGAAGGGCGCATCCACTGCCTCGCAACGAGGATGCCTTGTCGCGCGAGGCGCTGCGCAACATGCAGTCGAACCCGGGCAGAGGTCGAGGCCTGTTGTCTCGAAGCGACGGTTGGCAGGTTGTGAGAGGAATGCGGCCGGCATGCGGTTCGCATCCCGCTGCGCGGTGACACGGCGCTCAATCGGCGCCGAATTGCGCTGCGGATTGTCGTTTACGCTGCGCTTTGCGAATGAACCGGCGCGAGCACGCGGCTGCGAAAAGCATCCAGCAGCTGCGTGAGCGAATGCGTCACCCCTCGATGAGCTTCATCGCCTGCTGCAGGCTGCGACGCATGCGATTGAACGAGGCGGCCAGCACCGATACCTCGTCCTTGCCCTGCTCGGAGAATTCCGGAATGGTGAAGTCACCTACGCTCACCTTGTCGGCGGCCGCGGACATGCTGGCGATCGGACGGATGATGATCCACGACAGCATCACGTTCAGCGCCACGAACACCGCGATGAATACCGCGGCGAGCGACAGCATGAAGGCGTAGAAGGCGCGGTTGGCGTTCGCGATCGGCAACGCCATCGGCACCGAGACTACCTGCGCGCCGATGATCTCGTTGTGCTTCCAGCCGAAGCCGTTGTTGCGCCCGTAGAGCTTGAGCATCGATGCGGGCGCGGCATCCGGGACACTGTGGCAGGCCAGGCAAGCCGGGTTGGAAATCTGGATCGGACGCGCGACATAGAGTGCCGGCCCGGTGGGTGTCGAGCGTTCGCCGCTCAGCTCCTTGAGATCCGCCCGATTGCGAAAGGCGTTGACGATGTCGGTTTCCCACTCGACCGCGCGGTCGCGCGGATTGGTCGGATTGAGCGTCGCTTCCTTGTAGCTGTAGTTCGGGTACTTCTTGCGCACCTGGTTCAGCGTTTCGGTGGCCGCGTACGCTGGCACCGTCTGCGGCAGGAACACCTGCTGGAGCTTTTCGTCCAGGTGGGGCTTCACCTGGGCGACCGTATAGCCGCGCACCGCCAGCGCTGCCTCCATCAGCAGCTCCGCATTGCGCACCACTTCGTCGCGTGCGTTACCCTGCAGCATGTTCCACGAGATCACGCCACTGACGATGAACCCGAGTACGAACACTGCAAGCAGCACCAGATTGAACTTCAACCGCAAGCCCATGAGGCCCTCCCTTCAGGCTTTCTAGCCCGGATATTTCATCGGCCCCGGCGAAATATCCGGGCTAACCCTTGTCCTTGAATGCCGCCACGCTCTTGCGGATGAAGGCGCGGCGTTGATCGGTGTTGGCGATGTGATCCGACAGAAGCAGGAACAGCTCCGCGCGATCGCGCGCCTTGGCGGCCGATTTTCGCACCAGGACGGCGGCCAGCGGGCCGAGATGATTGGCGAGCTCGGCTTCGACTGCGGCCAGGAACTGGGGATCGAACATGGGCGGCACCGTGGTCGGCGGGGCGGTGGGCGGTCGGCTGACCGGTGCGCGCGAGCCAGGAACCGTGGTTGGAGGCCGGCTCGGGGACTCGCCGCGCAGCAGCCCTTCGGTACGCTCGAGGAAGGTGCGACGCGAGGTTTCGCTTTCGATATCGTTGGCGAGAGCGGCGCGCAGCGGACCCAGCGTCGTATGCTCCTTGCTGTGCCGCCGGACCAGCACCGAGGCCATGGGCCCGAGATGTCGGGCGAGCGCTGCCTCGAGCTGCGTGGTGAGCGCAGTATCCAGAGTGCCGAAACCGGAGTGCGAATCCGCCCGCACGGTAGCGGGCGGCAGCGATGAAGGCTGCATCAGATCGGCGCGCGGCAGCGCTTGCAGGAACGCCTGCACGCTGCGGGGACGTTCTTCTTCCGCCGGCGCAAGGCCCCAGTCGATCGCGCGCAGCAGGACTTCCGAATAGATGGCGCGGTCGCCGACGGCGACCGCCTTCGGCAGCGGATCGTTGCGCGCACGCGCCGGCGCTTCGATGGGCCGCTGGCCGGTGATCACGCCGTACATGACGGCGGCCAACGAATACAGGTCGGTCCACGGGCCTTGGTGGCCATGCGAGTGGTATTGCTCCAGAGCTGCATATCCGGGCGTCACGATCGCGGTCAGTTCGCCGCCCTTGCCGCTGACCAGCTTGCGCGCAGCGCCGAAATCGAGCAGGCACGGATCGGTGTCCGTACGCATGTGGATGTTGCCGGGCTTGATATCGCGATGCACGAAGCCGCTGGCATGGATCATCGCCAGCCCGTCGAGTATCGGACGCACCACCGCGAGCAAGTCCGCCTCGGACAGCGGTCGCTTGCGTTTGACCCATTCGCCGAAGGGCTGGCCGCCGATCAGTTCCATCACCATGTAGGCGGTATTGTTCGACTCGAAGAAACGCAGCACCCGTACGATATGCGGGTGGTTGAAGGTGGCTAGCGCGCGCGCTTCCTCGATGAATCGGCTCAGCCCCCAATGGAAGATCTCGGCTGCGCCCGGCGACTTGGGCCGAAGGGAAAAGGTGCCGTCGCGTACTGCCTGGTCCGACGGCAGGTATTCCTTGATCGCGAGATTGCACTTCAGGTTGTGATCGGTCGCGAGATAGGTGATCCCGAACCCGCCGTAACCGAGCACGCCGTCGAGCGAATACTCCTGCAGCCGATAGCCGGGCGGAAGCGCGTTCAGTACGTTGCCGGCCGCAAGAGCATCGGCGTGCGGTGCTTGACCAGCGGACGCGTCGTCGTTGATCCCCATCCGACGATTCTCCAGTATGCGTATACAGTGTAATCGAAGTTGTCGTGTCTGCGGCGCCCGACGGACGGACTCGCCCGCCCCGTTAACGGCCGGCGCGAGCTCTTCTGCACCCGAACCGAGCGCAGAAGCAGCGGCTGAGTTGCGGCAGCGGCCGAGCTGCGCGTACGGCAATGGCCGGTCTCAGCTCGAATCCGCGGTCTTCGCGTCGGAGCGGCGTTCGCCGTCGGGGAGATATTCCTGGCATTCGGCGAAGATGCGATGTTTGCAGTGCCGGCAGGTCTCCACATCGAAGCGCGGATAAAGGGTCGCAATGACGCGGCGCTTGACCGGAAAAAGATTCTCGGGTCCCAGCGCCGTCAGGTAACCGCCGCGTTCGAGCAGCCGGCGCACCTCGTCCTTGACGCGGTAGAAGTACAAGCCGCCGCCGAGCGCACGCCGGCGACGGGCCTCGGCCACCAGCATCTCGGCACCTGCCACATCGATGAAGTTGATCCCGCTGGCGACCACGATCAGGTGCCTTTGTCGCGGATCGAAATCGGCGAAGCACTTCGCCACGTGGTCGACCGCGCCGAAGTACAGCGAGCCGTTCACGCGCACCATTTTGACCTGCGGACAGTCGGGCAGTCCGCTATCCGCGCTGAAGTGGTAACTGTCCGGCGCCGGATCGGGCTTCACGTCGATGATGAGCGGGTGCGAGGTTCGACGCAGGTAAACGATGAGCGAGAACAGCACGCCGGCGATGATGGCGAATTCGAGGTCGACGAACAGCCCCGTGAGGAACGTGGCCAGCATGATGGCGCCTTCTCGCCGGCTGGTGTGCCCGACCTGGCGCACATGCTGCACGTCGATCAGCCCGTAGCCGACGAGAAACAGGATCGCGGCCATCACGGCAATCGGCAAATGCGCGAACAAGGGCGCCACGGCGAGCACGAATACGATCAGCAGGCCAGCCGCGATGACCGGGGAGAGCGGGGTCGCCGCACCCGCTTCGTAGTTCACGCCGCTGCGATTGAACGAGCCGCTCGACGGGTAGGCGGAGAAGAACGAACCGGCGAGATTGGACAGTCCCTGGCCGATGAACTCCTGATTGGCTTCGATGCGCTGACCCGAGCGCACGCCGATGGCGCGTGCGATCGACAATGCCTCGGTGAGCCCGAGGATCGTCATGCCAAGTGCGATCGGCACCGACCGGCGGATTCCCTCCAGCGACAGATCGGGCGCCGAAATGGGCGGTAACGCCCCCGCTATCGCGCCGAGCTTGGGCAATTCTCCCATTTGCCGTCCGAATAGCCACTCCACCCCTGCGCCGAACAGCGCGCCGGCGACGACCGCGACGATCATGTAGGGAAACTTGGGATAGAAGCGGCGCGTCACGATCGCGATCGCGATCGTGAACACGGCCACGAGCGTCACCATCCAGTTGATCCCGCCGCTCGCAGCCTCGGCGACGAAAACGCGCAGGATCTGGAAGAAACTGCTGCCGCGAGGAATATCCACACCGAAGAAATTCGACAGCTGACTCGCGATGATCAGCAGGCCGGCAGCCGCGGTGAAACCGATGACCACGCTGTGCGAGATGAAGTTCACCAGCACGCCCATGCCCGCCAGGCCCAGCGTCAGTTGCATGGCGCCGGTCAGGAAGGTGACCGTGAGCGCGAGCTGCACGTACTCGACGGAGGCGGGCTCGGCGAGCGGCGCAAGCTGTGCGAACAGCAGGATGGAGAGCGCGTTGGTCGGACCGGAGACCAGATGGAACGACGAACCGAACAGCGCCGCCACCACGGCGGGTACCATGGCGGCATACAAGCCGTATTCCGGGGGCATGCCGGCCAGGGTGGCGAACGCCACGCCTTGCGGCAGCACGATCACCGCACCGATCAATCCCGCCATCGCGTCCGAGCGCAACGTGTGCCGGTTGGTCTTCGGCAGCCAGGCGAGAAACGGCAGCAGCCGGGTGACGGGAATATTGTGGAGGAAACGCACGGCGCGCAGCGTGAGCCGAGCCGGTATCGGCCCGCGACGCCATTATGGTGGACGCGAGAGCCTTGCACAATGCGCAGTCGCGCGGGAAACTTCCTGTATAATCCGGCGCGTTTCGATGTTTTCAAGACACACTCGACAAGGTTCCCGATGAAGCGCAAGCGCACGCTGTTGCTCGCCGTGCTGGCCGCGGCATTTGCCGCCGAAGCAGGTGCAGCCGAGGAGAGCGGGGTCCAGGACGTACGCAACAAGCTTGCGATGTGCCAGGGCTGCCATGGAATAGAGGGCTATCGGATGGCGTTTCCCGAGGTCTACAGCGTGCCCAAGCTCGGCGGGCAGCACCCCGCGTACATCGTCAAGGCACTGCAGGCTTACAAGGCCGGAACACGCAACAACGAAACCATGCGCGCCATCGCGTCGTCGCTCACCGAGCAGGACATGGCCGCGCTGGCCGCCTACTATGGCGGGCAGGGTACGCAGACCGCGGCAACCAAGTAGGACAGGCCATCATGACGCGATTCATTCTTGCAGTGGCCGCGTTCGTGGCCGGTATCAGCTCTGTGGCGGCCGCCGATATCGAGGCGGGCAGAAAGAAGGCAACCGAGGTCTGCGCCGCCTGTCACGGCCCGGACGGTAATAGCCCCACGGCCGATTTTCCGCGCATCGCCGGTCAACACCCGGACTATATCGCCAAGGCGATGCGCGACTACAAGACCGGTGCTCGCAAGGATCCGATCATGGGCGGATTCGCCAAGCCGCTCACCTCGGCGGAGATCGAGAACCTCGCTGCGTACTACGCTTCGCAGCGCGGCCTGCAAAACAAGTACTGAGCTTTTGCATTGCTCGCGACGGCCGCCTGAAAGCGGCCGTCGTCGTTTGCGGCGCTCGATTTCGCGGGCACGCGCGGCTCGCGAGTCATACGTCCCGGCATTCGTGGGCGGGTGCCCCCGTCGCCTGGATCAGCGCCAATCGCCGCGAAGCCGCTGCACGATGGCCTGCAGGCGCTCGGGCGTTGCGTCCTGCGCTGCCACGGCGGGTGCGGTGGCGAGCCCGATGAGCCTGAACGGCAGCGTTCGAAACGGGCGCGACATCGCCTTGCCACCCTTGCGGCTGAAGAAGCTGCCCCACAGTCCGCGCAACGCCATCGGAATCACCGGCACCGGGGTGCGCTCGACGATGCGCCGGATGCCGTGGCGAAACGGATACATCTCGCCGCTGTCGGTGATGCGGCCTTCGGGAAAGATGCAGACCAGGTCTCCGGCTTCGAGCGCGCGCGCGATCTGGTCGTAGGCGCGTTCGAGCAGCGCGGGCTCGGCGCGGGCCGAGGCGATGGGAATGGTGCGGCCGGTGCGAAAAACGAAGTTGAGGATCGGGATGCGGAAGATGGCGTGATCCATGACGAAGCGCACCGGGCGCGGGCACGCCGCTGCGACGACCAGCGCATCGACGAAGCTCACGTGGTTGCAGACGATCACCGCCGCGCCCTCGTCCGGGATGTGCTCGAGGCCGGATTTCCGCAGCCGGTACACCGAGTGGATCAGCAGCCACACGATGAAGCGCATGAGGAATTCGGGCACCAGCGTATAGATGTATACGGCTACCGCCGCATTGAGCAGCGCCGTGACGAGAAAGATTTGCGCCACGCTCACGCCGGCCTGGAGCAACCCGATCGCGAGCCCGGCCGCCACGACGACGAAGGCGGCGTTCAGGATGTTGTTGCCGGCGATCACGCGCGACTGGTGCGCGCGCTCGCTGCGCGTCTGGATGAGCGCGTACAACGGCACGATGTAGAAGCCGCCGAACATGCCGATCAGCACCAGGTCGAGCAGGATGCGCAGGCTGCCCGGCTCGCGCAGGAACTGTGCGGCGGTGAGCCCGGCTCCCGCGGACGAGGCGGGCGAGGCAAAAAACAGATCGAGCGCGACCAGGCTCATGCCGATGGAACCGAAGGGCACCAAACCGAGCTCGATCTTGCGTCCCGACAGGCGTTCGCACAGCAACGAACCCAATCCTATGCCGATCGAGAATACCGCGAGCAACAGGGTGATCACCTGCTCCCCGCCGCCCAGCGTGTCGCGCGCGTAGGCCGGAAACTGGGCGAGGAACATCGCGCCGTAGAACCAGAACCAGGAGATGCCGAGCACCGAGTGGAACACGGTGCGGTTGCGCGCGGTGAAGCGGAGGTTGCGCCAGCTCTCCCGCAGCGGATTCCAGTCCAGCCGCAGCCCGGGCTCGGGCGCGGGCGAACGCGGCACGCCGCGGCTTGCGATATAGCCCGCTACCGCGATCGCGACGCAGACGCAGGCAGCGGTTTCTCCGCCGCCCACGCCCACCAGAACGCCGCCCAGAATGGTTCCGATCAGGATGGCGAGGAAAGTGCCGCTTTCGACCCAGGCGTTGCCGCCCACCAATTCGTCCTCGCGCAGGTGCTGCGGCAGGATCGCGTACTTCACCGGGCCGAACAGCGTCGAATGCGCGCCCATGAGAAACAGTGCGCTGAGCAAAGCCGCGAGGCTCCCCAAGGCGAACCCGGCCACCGCGATCAGCATGATCGCGATCTCGGCGAGCTTCACCAGGCGGATGATGCGCGAGCGCTCGAACTTGTCCGCGAGCTGCCCGGCCTGGGCGGAAAAAAGAAAGAACGGCAGGATGAACAGCGCCTGCGCGATGTTGGCGAGCTCGCCCGAGGAGCGCGCGCTCCAGGCGCCGGCCTGGTAGGTGAAGGCGATCACCAGCGCGTTCTTCAGCACGTTGTCGTTCAACGCGCCGAGGAACTGGGTCGCGAAGAACGGTCCGAAACGCCGTTCGCGCAGCAGCCGAAACTGGCTGTGCCCGCTCATCGGCCGCGCAGCGCCGCGCGCGTTGCCATCAGGATTTGCGGCGCAGGCATTCGAGATACATTTCGGCGTCGGGCGCGGTGCCGTTTCGTTGCGCATGCCACACCACCTCGCCGAGGCACTCGAGCACGTCGTGCTTCGCCTCGTGCTCCCCCTTGGCAGCGCGCAGCCGTTCGAATTGCGCCGCAATGCCGGGCGGCTGGTCGATCGCCAGTTGCTCCTCGACCGCGAGGTGCAGGCTCAAATGCAGAAAGGGGTTCATCGCGCCGGATTCCGGCCCATAGTCGCGATCGCCATGCTGCTGCGGCGTGTCGACGACGCGATGGTATTCCGGATGAGCGAGCAGCACCTGCAGTGCGACGGTCTCCAGGCCGGCGAGCGGCTCGCCGGCGCGGTACTTGCGCCAGGTTTCGAAGAAGAACTGCCTTGCCTCGTCGCGCGTCGGTGCGTACATCGTCGTCATGCCGCACCGCTTCTCGGGCCGGCCCGAGAGCGCATTGAGCATTCTGAGACGGCTTGCGCCGGGGTTTTTGCGCGGTATTCGCACAGATCGCGGATGATGCACTCGGGGCACTTCGGCTTGCGCGCGATGCACACGTAGCGTCCGTGCAGGATGAGCCAGTGATGCGCGTTGCGCTTGAAGTCCTCGGGCGTGAATTTCTCCAGCCGGCGCTCGACCTCGAGCACGTCGGCTCCGGGCGCGAGCCCGGTGCGGTTCGCCACGCGGAAGATGTGCGTATCCACGGCGATGGTGGATTCGCCGAACGCAGTGTTGAGCACGACGCTGGCGGTCTTGCGGCCGACTCCCGGCAGCAGCTGCAGCGCCTCCCTGTCCCTGGGCACTGCGCCGCCGTGGCGTTGCAGCAGGATGCTGCAGGTGGCGAGCAGGTTCTTCGCCTTGCTGCGGTAGAGTCCTATCGTCCTGATGTAGCTTTCCAGGCCATCCTGCCCGAGCGCGAGAATCGACCGCGGCGTGTTGGCGACCGCAAAGAGCTTCCGTGTCGCGAGGTTCACGCCCTTGTCGGTGGCCTGGGCCGAAAGGACCACCGCGACCAGCAGCTCGAACGGCGTCGAATATTCGAGCTCCGTGGTGGGATTGGGGTTGGCGGCGCGCAGGCGCTCGAAGATGGCGCGGCGTTTGGCGGGATTCACGCGCGCGAGCTTAAAGGAATCGTCGAGCTGCCGGCAAGCGCCGCACGGGTAACCCCTTGGGCAATCTTTTGTTCTGCGGCAACGCGGGTAGCGCAGTGGGCGGCCGCGATCCACGGCCGGCGGGGAGTCGTGAACCGGTACGCAGGCTCGAACTATGCTGCCGACGCTCGGTGATTTGCTATCATGCGGGCGCAGACATCGACGGCCATGTCCATTCCGAACGAACCGAGCACGGCGGCGACCGAACTGGCGGTTCCTTTGCCAGCCGTTTTGTTCGCCGACATATCGGGCAGCACCATGCTGTACGAGACGCTCGGCGATGCGGCCGCCAAGACGCTGGTGGACGAGTGCCTGGACATTATGCGCTCGGTGACCGTCCGTCGCGGCGGGCGCGTGATCAAGACGATCGGGGACGAGCTGATGTGCGTGTTTCCCGATGCCGACCGCGGCGCGCTGGCGGCCACCGACATGCAGCTCGCCGTTTCGACCTTGCCCGCTGCTTCCGGCGTGAGCCGTGCGATTCGCATCGGCTTTCACGCCGGTTCGTTGATCCAGGAACAAGGCGACGTGTTCGGCGACACGGTCAATACCGCGGCGCGCATGGCAACCCTGGCCAAGGCCAGTCAGATCATTACGACCGCGGCGACGGTCATGCTGATGTCGCCGCTGCTGCGCTCCAGCACGCGAAACATCGCCGCGCTTGCAGTCCGGGGCAAAGGCGACGATGTCGAAGTGTGCGAAGTGCTGTGGCAGGCGAGCGACGAGCTCACCATGGCGGCCTCGTTCACGTCGCAACCGACCGTCCTGCAGCGCCTGCGGCTCACGCACGGAGCCCGTCACCTGATGCTCGAGGCAGCCGGGGCGTTCGTCCTCATCGGCCGCGATCCGACCTGCCACATCGTTCTCGCCGACCGCAAGGCCTCGCGCCTGCATGCTCGGGTCGAATGGCGTCGCGACAAGTTCTTCCTGATCGATCAGAGCACCAACGGCACTTACGTGACGTTCGTCGATGAAGACGAAGTAGTGCTACGGCGCGAGGAAGTCATGTTGCGCGGCCAAGGCTACATCTGCTTCGGCCACAGCATCGCCGATTCCAATGAGGAAACGGTCGAGTTCGTCGCGCTATGAAGGCGGCGGGTGGCGTGGTGCGATCGCACACCACCACCCCGTCCGCGACCTGCGGTCGCGTCCCGCCCCTCCTTGGTAAGGAGGGGAAAGCTTTGAGCCTCCCCTCCTCTCAGGAGGAGGGGTGTCGGCGCAGCCGACGGGGTGGTGTGGTTTTGCATCGCAGACCACCCCGTCCGCGCATGCGCGCGTCCTGCCCCTCCTTGTCAGGTTTGCCAAGGAGGGGCATCGCTGGCTAGATCGCGGTCGGCTTGCCGAGCTTGGGCGCCGAATGGCTTGGCCCGCGCGGCGTGGCGAGAAATCCCGCGGGCGGCTGGGTTTCGAGCCGCACGCGCACCGCGTCGTCCGCACACGCCTGGGTGAGGTTCACGTTCACCACCGCGCCGCTGGCGCCGGCCAGCAGGAAACAGCTCTGGCCGAGCTTGGCGTTGAGCGGTGCGAGCACGGCCTTCTCGATGATGTCGGAGGGATTGCCCTCGGCGAGCCGCAGCTGGTAGCGCCCGGGCTCGGCGAGCGGCTGGGCATCGAGCACCTGCCGAATGCCGCGAAGCTCGCGCAGCAATTGCTGCGCGGTGTGGACGCCGAGCGCACCGGCGGGCAGGCCCGCGACATTCAAGCTCACCTTCTGCTCCGGCGCGCTGAAGTGCTGCAGGAAGAAGTTCTTGGAGAACTCTTCGCCGACCAGCCGGCCGATCTCGACCAGAGCCTGATCTTCCGAAGCCCAGCTCTGCGCCTTGGGCAAGGCGGTGTTGAGATAGATTTCCTCGCCGGTCGCGCGATCGGTTGCCTTGACCGTCCATGAAGTGAGCGCCGTCTTCGACACCGTGAGCCCCGAGGCGGGTAGGCGCATCGACAGCAGCTTCACTTTCACTTCGCCCTGGATATGGAAGTCCGCCTGCTTGGCTTCGGGGCTGGCGGGCGCATCGACCTCGGGGGTCCAGACTCGGAAGCCGAAGGAGCGGATACGCTCCTTGACGACGTTCTCGGCGAGCTGCGAGCGCGCAGGCGGCATCGCCTCGGCGGTATCGGCATTGCGGATCGCCATCATGACGGAGATCTTCGGATCGCCGCCATTGCGAATGAACTCGATGCGCTCTTCCTTCGACATCTGGTTGAGCGACTTCTGCACCGCGCGCATCCGCACTGCCGCGCGCGCAACGGTCGTGACCAATCCGTCCTTGCCTAGTTGCGGTGCGCCCTCGGAGATGACGCGCTTGATGAACACACCCGGGTCGGCCAGCAGCTTCTCCTCGATGACGGCGTAGTTGCGATCGAGCGAGGCCGGCTGGACGTAAACGCCTAGCGCCTTGTCGATCAGCTTGCGCTTGGCATCGGCGCGCGCTTCGGCTTGTGCCGCTGCCGGATCGCCGTTGAAGCGCGGGTCCCGCGGATCCGCCGCGCCGAGCGCGCTGATCACCATGGTGCCCGGCTCCACCGGCACATCGATCGGTGGGGCACTCGCCGCGGCGGTGGGTGCGGCGGGCACGGGCGCCGGCTCGGCCTTGACCGCGGTGTTCGCAAGCGCTGCCGCTGCCGTATCGGCCGAGGCTTGCTTGTTCTCGATCGTCTTGTCCGGAGTCAACGCGAGGTAGGCGCCTGCGGCAACCACGACGACGACGCCAGCCGCCACCGCGGCCAGTGCACCGGCGCCGAGCGGTTTCTTGTGGCTCGCCGCCGGCATCTGCATGGCAGGCGACGGCGAGGCCGAAGGTGAAGATGCAGGCGAAGGCGAAGGTGCAGGCGAAGATGCGGATGAAAGCGAAGGTGAAGGTGCAGATGAAGGCAAAGGTATCGCCGC
>WHTS01000092.1:0-12182 GCA_009377585.1 Betaproteobacteria bacterium | reverse complement strand
TCGCCGCGGGCGCACGGTCCCGATCGACCGGCCGGGTTGGGGGCGGTTGCATCCGCAGGGTCGGTTCCAAAGTGGAATCGGCTACGGTCGCGTCGTCCGTACCGGCAGCGGCCGGTTGCACGAGCGTCGCCTCCACGCTGGCGCCTGCGACGGCGTCGCGGATCGCAGCCGCGAACTCGGCGGCGCTCTGGTAGCGTTCGGCCGGCTTCTTCGCCATCGCCTTGCGCACCACCGCGTCCCAGGCCGGCGGCAAGGTCGTGTTCAGCATCGAGGGCGCGAGCGGTTCCTCGGTGAGCACCTTGTACATGATGGTGGTCATGTTGCCGGTGAAAGGCTTCTCGCCGGTGAGAAACTGGTACAGCACGACGCCGCAGGAGAAGAGGTCGCTGCGCTTGTCGACCGGCTGACCGAGGAACTGCTCGGGCGACATGTAGGCCGGAGTGCCGAGCACTGCGCCGGCCTGGGTGAGCTCCGAGCTTTCGAGCCGGGCGATGCCGAAATCTGCTACCTTCACCGCACCGTGCTCGAGCAGAATGATGTTGGCGGGCTTCACGTCGCGGTGGATCACGCCGCGTGCGTGCGCGTGCTCGAGCGCATCCAGCATCTGGCCCATGATGCGCTCCACCGCCGGCAGCGGGAAGCGCTCGTTCGCCTCGAAATAGTCGCGCAGCTCGCGGCCCTTGATGAATTCCATCGCGATGTAGGCGATCGCTTCGCTGCCGCTCGCGGGCGCGTCTTCGCCATAGTCGTAGATCGCGACGATGTGCGGATGATTGAGCCGTCCCGCGGCCTGCGCCTCGCGCTTGAAGCGTGCGAGGATCTCGGCGGCTTGGTTCTTGTTGAGCTGCTCGGGACGAATCGTCTTGATGGCGACGATGCGCTCGATCAGCGGATCGAAGCCCTCGTACACGATGCCCATCGCGCCCTTGCCGAGCTCGCGGCGGATGAGGTACTTGCCTAGCTTGTCCATGCGTTCGAAGGCCTACACGGCTGCGGGTGGCGAGGCGGGTGCGCCTATTCCTTGTACTTGGAGTCGATCTCGTAGACCGCGGTCTGCACCAGGCGCTGCACCATGGTGTCGAGCCCCACGCCGCCCTTCGCGCTCTGCGAGACCCCGAGCACGCTGGTCGCGGCGGCGCCGACCTCCATCTTGAGCTCCTGATAACCTTGAGCAACCTGCTCGGTGGTGTTGGCGTCCATGATCTTGTAACGCATGCCGATCAGCCACACGCCGGTCGCCTCGGAGGTCTGTACCGAGCCCACGCCGCCTCTGGCGACCGCGCCACCCGTTCCGCCGATCAGGCTGCCAAAGATGCCGCCTAAGGCCCGCCCGTCGAACCCCTGCCTGTTCTCGGCGATCTGCTCCGCTTTGAGGATGTCGAACTTGACGATCCACTTGGTCGTCTTGAGCTGCCCGATCTGCATCGTTTCGCGCGCCTTGTTGGGGTCGCCGAGGTTGTACGCGAGCGAGACCTCACGCAGCAGAGGCCCCAGGTTGGAGCGCTCCAGCACCGCGAAATTGGCCTGCGAGAGCTCCAGCTCGGCGTAGTCGGCGATGTTGTTGGGCAGGAACCTCTGGGTAAACGTCGCATTGTTGCTCTTGATTTCGCCGGGGATCACGACCAGCGCCGGGCCGCGCGTGCCCTTGTTGACGTATTCCACCGGCTTGTAGATCGCCTGATCGGCCGCGGCATTGGCTTGCTGCGAGGTTTCGCTGCCGGCGGTGGGCGAGGGATTGCCGAACACCGGCTGGGCCGCCACCCCGCCTGCGCCGAGCACCATCAGAAGCATTGCGCTGGCTGCTGCGCAAAGATTCAGCTTCCTGGTTCGCGTATGCATTGTCTTCTCCTCTTGCGTAGTGAACGGTGCCGTCAGCGCACGCCTGCGCTGCGGCAGTAATCGCCGTAGAGCTGGGCAACCACTTCGTCGGCGCGTTCGTTGAGCAGCGTCAGTGCCATGCCGAGCACGTCGCGCCCGGCATAGCTTTCATTGCTCGCGGCTGCTTGCGAGATCGTGCGTCCGTTCGCGCCGGTGAGGACGAAGTCGAGCCGCACCGCGACCTGGTTGACGTTGACGATGGCATTGCGCGAGATCTGGGTATCGATGAGCCCGCGCAGAATGTACTGCGCGGCCAGGCGGCGCGACGCGTTGATGGCGGCATCGGGATCGTTGCGGAAGAAGGCGTCGATTTCGGCCTGCGCGACCTGGCGGCGGATTTCTTCCGGCGTGTAGGTGCGCAGTCCCAGCGCGCGCAAGCGCCGGTTGATCGCCTCGAAATGCGGATCGTAGGCCGACTGCTTGGCGAGCACCATGCCGTTGCGGTTCTCGCCGATCACCACCATGATCTTCTGGTTCTTGATCTTGTCCAGACATGGCGTCGCGAGCTGCGCCTGAACCCGGGCCTGGCGCTCTTCGGCCTCGGCCTTGCGGCTGTCATCGCCCGTGGAGAACTTGAAGCCTTGCGCGCAAGCCGCACTCGGGCCCAAGGCCAGGACGGCGACGAACGCGAGGCATGAGAGATTCATAGCGCGGCTTTCGTTCGAAACGGCGACAGTGCCGACCCCGCCGGGCCGATTTCGGCGGGACCTCCCTAAAGCCGTAATGATGACATGCTTGTGGCGAAAGTCGTGGAGAAATTCCACGCCGGCGTCATTGCCCGACCTTGGTCGTAGACGTAGGTCGGGCGGGCTGGCGCTGCCTGGATGTTGCAGTGACGCGTACGCCGGCCGCCTTCACGGCCGGCGCGGCGAGGGGGCGAGCCAGCTCCGGTTCAGGCGCGCGATCAGGTCCTGCGGCGTTCCGGCCGCGGTGAAATTCAGCGCAGCTCGGCGAGCTTCGTACGCGCCCGCTCCAACGCCGCTGCAATGATCGCCCGCTTGCGCGCCTCCGGCCCGTCGACGTCGGCGCGCAACGTATCGGGTTTGCGAGCCGCCCTGGCCGCCATGCGCTCGGCGTGGCTGCGACGCTCGCGCTCGAGCCTCACGGCGCGCTGCTCGAAGCGCCCGCGCGCGCGATCGGCGTCCGAGCGGGCGTGGCCCGGTATGAGGTCTGCCGGCCGCCACGGCTGCGGCTTAAGCACGATGCAATCGACCGGACAGGGCGGCAGGCACAGCTCGCAGCCCGTGCAGTCCGCCGCAATCACGGTGTGCATGAGCTTCGGCGCGCCGACGATGGCGTCGACCGGACAGGCCTGGATGCACAGCGTGCAGCCGATGCAGCGCGCCTCGTCGACGAAAGCGACCTGGCGGGGCTCGTGGACGCCGCGGGAGGTGTCCAGCGGCACGACCGGTCGGCCGGTGAGGGCCGCAAGCTTGCGGATCACTGCCGCTCCGCCCGGCGGGCAGCGATCGATCGCCTCGCCGGTCGCGATGGCTTCGGCGTAAGGCCTGCAGCCGTCATGGCCGCATTGCCGGCACTGGGTTTGCGGCAGGACGGCATCGATTCGCGCTGCCAGCGGGTGCGCCCGCTCGCGCAGGAAGCAGGCGGCGAGCGCCATGACCACCAGGGCAACGACGATGATGACGGGCAATGTCATGCGAAAGGAGAGATCGGTGGCTGCGGGCGAGTGCGGAACCGGTTTGCTGCGACTGCAATCCGCCCCGGCAGGCGAGGCAGCCGATTTTACCGCGCTGGAGCTAGAATCGAGCCCATGGCCCGAACCGCCCGTACCCGAGCCCGCGTCGCCACGGGCTGGCCCGCCATCGAGGCCGCCATCGTCGAACGCCTGCGTACCGAGCCCTCGACGCGCGCCATGGCAGGGATGCTGGTGCTGGCTGTCGTCGCGCTCTACGTCTCGGCCCTCGGCTATCCGCTCGTCTTCGGCGACTTCGTCTTGCTTACGCCGGAGCGGCTCGGTGCCTATGCACGCGCGCTGCCTGCCGTCGGCGGCAACTGGCTCGCCGATGCGTCGTTCGGCTGGTTGGGTGCCGTGTTCGGCACCCAATGGCCCTGGCATCGCGCGCTGAACCTTGTTTTGCACACCGCGACTGTACTGTTCGCCTTCGGCCTGTTCCGGCGCATTGTGGCCGGCGTGGGCGTGGAAAGGCGCATCGCGAGCGGCTGGATCGCGTTCGCCGCTGCGATGCTCATTGCGTTCCATCCGGTGGCGGTCTACAGCGTCGCTTACCTGTCCGCGCGCTACGCCTTGCTGCTCGGCTTGTTCGCCTTAGCGGCACTTTGGGGCACAGCCCGTTCGCTCCAGGACGGCGGCGGCGTGGCGTGGGCGCTCGGCCCGGTGGCCGTGGCGGCCGCGCTGGCTTGCAGTCCGGCCGCGCTCGGCATTCCGGTCGCATTAGCGCTGCTTGCCCTGACGCTTCCCGCCGCAGGCGCCTCCGAGCGTCGTCGCGCCTGGCTGGGTGTGGCTCTTGCGGGCGCGATCGCGGCGGGCTATGCGGCTGCCTGGATTGTTGCGTCAGCGGGGCCCGAGGCGGGCGCGGGCAGTTATCTCGATGCCCTGGCTGCGTCGTGCTCGCGCTTCCTGCGCTATCTCGGATTCTGGCTCGTGCCGTGGACCGCGCGGATGGCCATCGACATGCCGGAGCCGGCGATCAACGCAGCCGCGCTCTGGCCGGGCTGGCTCGGAATCGCCGCCGTTGCCGCGCTGAGCGTGGGACTCGCCTGGATCCTGCGAAGCCGGCGCACCGGGCTGCTGCGTGCCGTGGCCATCGGCTGTGCCTGCACGCTCGCTTTGAGCTCGGTGGAGATATTGTGGCCACAGCTCGATGCACCGTTTGCCCTCTCCCGCAGCTACGCCTGGATGCCGTGCGTCATGCTGGCGCCGGCTTGCCTCGTGGCGCTGCTGCCGGTCCGCGCGGCCTGCGTCGCCGCGTGCGCGGCCATCCTGATAGGGCTCGTGGCTGCAGCCGGTACCTTGCAGACTTTTTCTTCCCACGTCGCGCTCTGGGACGACGCCGTGGGGCGAGCCGAACGCGCCGGTCCGCGGCCGGAAGATGCCCGGGTCTATCTCAACCGCGCGACGCTGCATCGGCATGACGGCCATATCCTGGCCGCACTTGCCGATTACGACCGGGCACTGGCGCTGCAGCCGGACATGACGCGCGCGTTGCGCGGGCGCGCGCAGGTCTACATCGACGAGAAGCGCTACGGCGAAGCGTTACGCGACCTCGATCGCGTGGCTGCGCTGGAGCCCGGACAGGCGATCACGCATGCCGACCGCGGTCTCGCGCTGATGCAGGCGGGGCGGCTGAACGAGGCCGGCCGCGCATTCGACCAGGCGATCGAGCGCGGCGTGAAGGAGCCGCGCGTGTTCCTCAATCGAGGTCTTGCCCGGCTGCAACTCGGCGGGCTGGGCGCCGCGCCCGCGGCGCTCATGGACATCGAGCGGGCGCTGAAGCTCGATCCCGCCTATGCGCTCGCTTACTACAACCGCGCGATGATCTTCGAGCAGGCGGCCAACGCCGGAATCCGGTTGCGCGATGCGTTGAGCCCGGAGCTCATGCGCGCCGTGGCCGAACAGAATCTCGGCCGGGCTTGCCAGCTCGGCCATGCCGGGGCATGCGAACGGCTGCGCGAGAAATCGAAAGACGTGGTCCCGGGCGCAGCCGATGGGCCGGTGCGCATGACGCCCGAGGCGCTGCGCCAGCAGGGGCTACCCGACCGCTGAGGCGCCGTGGCCGATCGGCTGCCAGCGGTTGTCGATCAGGCCTTCCATGGGCCGGAAGTTGATCTTGTAAGCCATCTTCTGGCTTTGCCCGATCCAGTAGCCAAGATAGAGATAGGGCAGGTCGAGGCGACGGCACTGCTCGATCTGCCACAGGATGTTGTAGGTGCCGAGACTCGCGCCTGCCAGGTCCGGGTCGAAGAACGTGTAGACCGACGATAGTCCGTCCTGCAGTTCGTCGACGATGCTCACGATGCGCAGGGCGCCGTGGTCGCGAAACTCCACCAGGCGCGAGCGCACGTTGCTCTGGAGCAGGAAATGCCGGTACTGCTCGCGGCTGTCCTGATCCATGCCACCGCCGGCATGCCGGCGCGACTGGTAGCGCAGGTAAAGCGCGTAGTGCTCGGCGCTATAGCGCAGATCGAGCAACTGCACCTGCATGCCTTCGTGACGTTTGAGCGTGCGGCGCTGCGAGCGGTTGGGACGGAATTCCTCGGTCAGGATGCGCACCGGCACGCACGCCCGGCAGGCATCGCAGTAAGGTCGATAGGTGAAGGCGCCGCTGCGCCGGAAACCGGCGCGGACCAGCTCGCTGTAGACCGGCGTATCGATCAGGTGGCTGGGTGTTGCGACCTGCGAGCGCGCCATGCGTTCGGGCAGATAGCTGCACGGGTAGGGCGCAGTGGCGTAGAACTGCAGAACCGATAGCGGAAAATCACCCAGCAAGGTCACGATCGAACGCCCATACGGCCGGTTCGGGCGGATAGTTTACCAATTGTTCCAGCTGGCGCGAGAACTGGGCCCGCGGGACTTCGCGTGCACCCAGGCTGGCCAGGTGGCTCGTGCGCATCTGGCAATCGACCAGGCCGAAGCGCCAGCGTTCGAGTTGGCGCACCAGATGCGCCAGGGCGAGCTTCGATGCATCGGTTGCACGCGAGAACATCGACTCGCCGAAGAACGCGCGCCCCACCGCCATGCCGTACAAGCCGCCGATGAGCCGGCCCTCGCGCCATGTTTCGATCGAATGCGCGTACCCGCGTTCGTGCAGCGTGCAGTACGCCGCGATCATGCGCGCGCCGATCCACGTACCTTCCTGTTCCGGGCGCGGCTGCGCGCAGGCTTGGATGACGGCGCGAAATTGCGTGTCGACGCGAATCTCGTAATCGGCCCGGCGCAATGCCTTGCGCAGCGAGCGCGACACGCGCAATTCCGCCGGATAGAGCACCATGCGCGGATCGGGGCTCCACCACAGGATCGGTTCGTCCTCCCCGAACCAGGGAAAGATGCCCTGCCGATAGGCCGCGAGCAGGCGCTCCGGCGAAAGATCGCCGCCCGCGGCGAGCAGCCCGTTGGGATCGTCGAGCGCGCTTTCCAGCGGCGGAAAGAGGTATTCGCGGCCAAGCCACGGAATCACGGCCGCGACTTGATCAGGTGATCCCTGGCTTAGCGAAACACCAGCACCGGAATCTTGGAATGCGTAAGCACCTTGGCCGTCTCGCTGCCGAGCAGCACGCCGGCAAGCCCGCGCCGTCCGTGCGAGCCCATGAAGATGATGTCGCACTTCTTCGCCTTCGCGGCTTCGATGATGGCGTCGGCCGGAAACTCGCTCGCCATGTGCAGTGCCTGGTACGGCACGCCGGCTTCCTTGCACGCCTTCTCGATCGGCGCGAGGTATTTGGCCGCGAGCTTCGCGGTCGCCTCTTCGTGCTGTTTGGGCGACATGTAGTTCGCCGGTATGAAATCCTCGTACACCACCGGACGATACACCGGAGAGGCGAAGAATCCGGTCACCTTCGCCCCGGTCTCCTGCGCGAACGTCACGCCCTGGGTGGCCGCCTTCTTGGCAATGGCGGAGCCGTCGGTCGGGATCAACAGATGCTTGAACATGATGGTTCCCCTCGCTTCGAGTGTGCCTGCCTGGTTGTTCGCCTGCTGCGCCTGCTGCGCCTGCGCGAGGCGCAGGCGATGCTTGACTCGCATGGCCGGCTTGAGCCGCACGACTCATGCTTGGCGGCGCTTTGCCGGCAGCGAGCGCTGCTCGCCATCCACATTATCGCTTGCGCGCCCCGGACCTGGGGTCGATCCCGCGCAAGCGCCCTGCGCGCCTGCCATGACAGTCATCCCAGCAGCCGCGCGAACGGGCCCGCCACGCTCTTGTTGAGCGCGACCGACAAGACATAGCCGAAGGCCGCCAGTGCGCCGGCGAAGGCGATCGTTCGCGCGCGCCGGGTCCGAGCCAGCCGCAGCGCCACCAGGCCGCAACCGATATAGACCACGAGCCCGGCGATTTTCGCAACCAGCCACGGCATGTCGAGGATGTTCCACTGCGCCACGCTCAGCATGACGATAGCGGCCGCGAGCAGGAGGGTATCGTTGACGTGGGGAATCACGCGTATCGCCCGATGCCGCAGGATATCGGGCCGATGCAGCGCCAGCGAGAAACGCGCCACGAAACCCGAGAGGCTGATGGCCACGCAAGTCACGTGAACCGCCTTGGCGACGACGTATACGTTCATTGGCACGCGTGCACGGCGGTGGTGCCCTTGGCGGAGTGCATTCAGCGCCCCGGCTGGGCCAAGTCGAGCAGAGCAGTCTCGATCCTGCGCGGAGCCAGGTGCACGATCCGGTGATAGAGACGGTCGAATTCGCGCTGGCGTTGCTGGCCGAACAGCGGATCGTCGTTGGCGGCGAAGGCTTCGGCCATGCAAAGCCAGTCGTCATCGGTGAGCATGCGTTCGGCTTCGGGCAGCACGCGGGTCTCCTCGGTGCGCATGTGCGACCAGGTGAATTCGCAGAAGCGCGCAAGCGCGAGCACGAACGCGTTCATGCCATCGCACGCTCCGCCTTGCCAGTGCACGAGGGCGCGCTCCAGCTCGCTCAGCAGATCCGGCAAGCGCCGGTGCTCGCGCTCCAGTTGTTCCAGGACCGGGATCGACTGCGGGCTGCGTGCGCGCAGCGCGCAGAACAGGAAACGTTCTTCCTTGGGATGATGCACGCGCTCCGGAAACGCATCGATGTAATAAAGCATCGAGGCAAGCAAGGCAAAATCGGGTTCGGCGCACTGCTCGGCCGTCTGCGCGGTGATCGTCTCCAGCGCTTCGATGACCCGAGCCGCCGAACGGTGCTCGGCGCGCAGCCGCGCCAGTGCGGCGTTGCGTGCGGCCGTCTCGGAGTGAAGGCTTTGCGCTGGCATGGGGGGCTCGCGTGCGGCTGCGCTGCAGCTGACGATAGCATCGAACGCGGACGGCTGCCAGACTGACAACGATTACGCAGCGCCCGGGTCGATGCCGGATGCGTATCCGCGCGCGCAGATGCGGATGTAATGCCTTTGATTGCGACCGCTACGGCATTGTCCGTAAGTGGAATCGCGCTAACGCGTGTCCGGACCGGGGCCGGACGGCATCCGCGAGGGGATAAGGAGCTTCATCCCCTCGTGCGAGGCGACGAAACCAAGTCCCTGGTAGAAGCGGATGGCGTCGGGCCGCGCTTTGTCGCTCGTGAGCTGGACCATGTGACAGCCGCGGTCGCGAGCGCGCTCGATCGCCCATTCGAACAGGATGCGCCCGAGACCGCGCGAGCGCAGGCCCGGCGCGATTCGCACGCCCTCGATCAGCGCCCGCCATCCGCCTTGGTAGGTGAGATAAGGAATGAAGGTCAGTTGCAGCACGCCGACGACCGACTCACCCAGGCAGGCGACGCACAGCTCCTGGTTCGGATCGCGCTCGATCGCAGCGAAAGCGGCCTGGTAGCTTGCCGGCAGCGGCTCCCGGTAACACTCGCGTTTCGCGCCCAGCGGATCATCGGCGAGCAGGCGTACGATCGCCGGCAGGTCCTGCGCCGTTGCCTGGCGTAGCCGCGGGGCGGCTGCCTCAGAGCCCGCATCCGGCTGCGTGGCGCCTGGCGGCTTGGTCATGGCCTTGCGGCCGCGCGAGCTGCGAGGGAAAGGTTCGGCATGGCTGAAACTGCCGTGCAGGGGTTGCAACACCGACACTGCTCGAAGAACTCGGACATCTCCTGATGAGCCGCATTCTCCGCAGAGCCGCACTGCCGGCGGCGGCTGCGGCCTCGACGATGCGCATTCAAGGCATTGCCGCATCGTGTCGTAATTCCGTTTGTGTCGTGTCGATACCCTGCCTGTGAGGACAGATAGTCATGCATGCTTCGCTTGCGCTGCCCGTTCACGCCCTGGTCGTTCCGGCGGTCATGTCCGCCGAAGACGTGGTTGCCCGCGTCGAAGATCTGCTGTCGCTGCCCGATGCGGCGATCCGGTTGAACGCCGTGCTGACCGATCCGGATACATCCGCCAACGACATCGCGGATATCGTGAGCCTCGATCCAGCACTCGCGGCTCGCGTGCTGCGTGCCGTCAACAGCGCCTATTTCGGGCTGCGCGGGCGCGTGGACACGATCACCAAAGCGCTCACGATGATCGGCACGAGCGAGCTGCATTCGCTGGTGCTGGCGACCTCGGCGGCGCTGGCCTTCCGCAACATCTCCTCCAAGCTGATCGACATGGAGTCGTTCTGGCAGCATAGCGTGCGCGCGGCACTTGCCGCGCGCGGCTTCGCCGAGGCGGGGAGCCTGCGCCGGCATCGCGAGCGCGTATTCCTGTCCGCGCTCATGCACGACGTGGGCCAGCTCGTTCTCTACCATCAGCTTCCCGAGGTTTCTACCCGCGTTCTGGAGGCGGTGAAGACCGGTCGTGCGCAGGACGAGATCGAGCACGAGCTGCTCGGATTTACGCACGCTGAAGTCGGCGCCTTGTTGCTCGAGCGCTGGAACCTGCCGGCCTCGCTCACCATGCCGGTTCGCTTCCATCATCGCTACGACGAGGCGACCGACTTCGCCAGGGAAGCCGCGCTGGTCCATATCGGCAGCCGGGTCTCGGACATGATGGAGCAGGAGCGTTCCGACAACCCGCCATACCTCGACGTCGCGCCCGACGTGTGGACCCAATCGGGCTGCTCGCCCGACGAGCTGGAGGAGGTGATCATCGACGTCGATATGCACTGGCTGCAGGTCATCGAGATCGTCGCCCCCGGCTCGATCATGATCTACTGAAGCGTGCCGCCGCGTCACTTGGCCGCGGTCACCATGATCTCCACCAGCGTTTTCGACGTGCCGAGCTGGGCCTGAACGCAGGCGCGCGCCGGCACGTCGGCCTTGTCGATCCACGCCTGCCAGGCCTCGTTCATCTTGTCCTTGTTGTTGATGTCGCTGATGTAGATCAGCGTCGATAGCAGGCGCGACTTGTTCGTGCCGGCCGCGGCGAGATACTTGTCGATCTTGCGCAGAACCTGCTCGGTCTGCCCCTTGATATCGAGCGAGTAATCGTCCGCAGTGAGACCGGCGACGAATACCATGCCGTTGTATTCGACCGCGCGCGAAAGAATCGCGCCGGGTTCGTGCCGCACGATGTTCTGGCTCATGGCATTCTCCGTGGTTGAGAGCCCGGGCAGGGTACAAGCCGGGGCGCGCAGCGGTCAAGCGCGCAGCGTTCACTCAGGGTCTTGCGTTAGGCAATAGGGTGCGTGCGTGTGCGCCGGCGCTCGTCCGACGGACGGCGGCCTTGCGGGGCCGAGGCGCCATGACAGTGCCGGGCGAATCGGCTATCGTCGTGAACGCGAACGTGCGGATGTTCGATCGGGGAGAGGGTAGCTTCGTGTGCCCATCAGGCAGGCCGATTCCCGAGTAGGGGAGCATGACGCGCGTCGTCGATATCATCCATTTGCGAAGTTCGAGCAGCTGCAGGAGCGTCGCCTTGAAGTCGAACCGAATTGCGAGTATCCGAACTGCCCTTGCCTGGCTTCTTTGCCTGGGGCTGTGTGCGCCGGCGCTGAGCGCGACCGAAGACGAAGTCATGAAGCGCGTGCGCGAACGCTTCCCGCAGTCGCTGGTCGAGAAGGTTTTCGCCACGCCCTATCCGGGTCTCTATGAAGTGCTGATGGACAACAAGCTTTTCTATACCGACGAGCAGGTGAGCTTCGCCCTGGTCGGCAATCTCATCGACATCAAGTCGAGCCAGAATCTCACGCAGCAGCGGCTGCGCAAGCTGACGGCGATCGAATGGAAGGATCTTCCGCTCGAGCTGGCGATCAAGAAGGTCAAGGGCGACGGCAGCCGGCGGCTGGCGATCTTCTCCGATCCGATGTGCCCGCATTGCATCACGCAGGAGCGGGAGCTGGCGAAGATCACCAACGTGACGATCTATACCTTCATGTTTCCGATCGAACGCCTGCACAAGGGCGCGACCGAGCGCTCGCGCGCGATCTGGTGCTCGCCCGATCGCGCGAAGGCCTGGGATGAGCTGCTGCTCAATCGCGTGGAGCCGAGAGCAAAGCCCTGCGCCGACCCGGTCAAGAAGATCGAAGCGCTCGGCACCAAGCTCAAGATTTCGGTCACGCCCACCCTGGTTTTCGGCGATGGCACGGTGGTCGCCGGCGGCATCCCGGCGCAGCAGGTCGAAAAACACCTGATCGAGGCCGCGAAGAACACTCCCGGCTGAGGTCACCGCTGCTCGTTACGAACCACACCACCCCGTCACTTCGTGACACCCCTCCTC
>WHTS01000091.1 GCA_009377585.1 Betaproteobacteria bacterium | reverse complement strand
GCTGATGACGAAGAACGCCAGGTGGTACCAGCCGACGACGGAAAGGATGCGTGTCTGAATGAGCTGCAGCATCAACCCGACGGCTGCAACGATGAAGAGCCCTGCGTAGAAGCGGATGCGGTGCATGGAAATTCCGGGCTTTGGTTTTAGAGTTGACATTGTCATTGGCTCAGGCACGGGCCAATAGGATGGTCCTTGGCACGCTTGGAGAGCTGGCCCAATCTCGCTCGCGTATCAGTACATCATCGGCCGGCGTCTTCTTCGTTCTCGAGGCAATGCTCGCGTTTGCGACATCCGGTCGTTCTGCCATACGGAACGCGTCCCCCCGCAAAAATAGCGCCCGGAGCCATCGATGCATGTTCCAGCCGCGGCCGCCGTCGGCAAAGCGCGACAAGTTCCATGTCGAGGAGCTCACCCGAACAGAAGAGATAAAGCAATCCACCACGGCCCGTCGTCTTCTGGTCATTCTGCTTCGATTCGGTGTCCGCAATGCGTTCGCAAAATCCCTGTGTCGGCGGATTCGAATTCCACCCTTGCCGCCAAAACGTCCTTTGAAACCAAATGCCTGCACCGTCCTACGTTGCGCTCCATATGCTTATCACATAGGCAGAATTTGGGCAGGGTCTGAAACCAGTAGCAGCGGGGTTGCACCATGCTCGTCCCATCCGGCTTCGGCTTCTGGGCAACAGCGGGGAGCCATCCTCAAGCAATGACTGGCCTGCAATTCTCAGAACAGGTCAGTTGGGACCTGGGCGTTCGTCTCGTCAGTTACGGCACGCCGTCGCCCGCCTTCGTGGCGTTGGCCAAGGCGTTTGCATGAACCCGTTGATGCGTAAGCCTGCCAGTCGCAGGTGTCAATCTTTGACATGCTTGATACACTGGGTGTCGGTTTCAAGGATGGGCAAGCAGATGGGCATGAACATCAACCTCACACCGCAACTGGAAGCGCTTGTTCGGTCGAAGGTCGCTTCCGGCCTGTACACGTCCGCCAGCGAAGTCGTGCGCGAGGCGCTGCGGCTGCTGGACGAGCAGGACCGGCTCAAGGACGCAAAGCTGGCGCAGTTGCGTACCGATGTCCGGCAGGGGTTGGACAGCGGGCCGAGCGAGTCGTGGGATGCCGCGGCGGTTAAGCGAAAGGCGCGCGCACGTCGAACAACCAAGCCAACGGCGGCATAGATGCCGCAATTCAGGCTGCGGCCGCTTGCAGAGGCCGACATCCTGGAAAGCTGGGACTACATCGCTCCGTTGACGACACAGTACCTGATGCAGGCGGTTGGCTGCGCTCTCCGGGAGCACGTAATCGAAGTCCACCAGCGTCGGTACCGGGCGTGATCGAACCCTATTCGTCTCGAGTCAGTCCAACGCAGAGTTGCTCGCGCAGCCGCTTTAGGATCTCCGGCTTGGCGCGCACGCGAAAGAATGCGCCCTCGTTTTCGGCGTGCTCCTCCAGCACCTCGCAGTGCTGGAAGATCTCCCCGCGTAGCTGCTGCGCCGACCAGGGCACGAGGAGTTCGGCCTCGACCAGATGTCGCCGGAAGAATGCTGCGATCGCCGCATGGAGCTTCGCGATATCCGCCGCGCGACGCGCGCTCATCACGATGCAATCCGGGTGCTGCGCGCGCAGTGCCGCTTCGCGATCTCGCTGGGCGGCTTCGTCGCCGATGCGGTCGATCTTGTTGAATACGAGAATGCGAGGCACAGCCTGGGCGCCGATCTCATCGAGCACTTCCTCGGTGACCGCGCGCTGCCGCTCGAACCCTGGATCGGCGGCGTCGATGACATGAAGGAGCAGCGACGCCTCGAGCGCCTCGTCGAGCGTCGACTTGAACGACGCGACCAGCCCGTGCGGCAGATTCTCGATGAATCCCACAGTGTCGCTGACCAGCACGCGCGGGACGCTCTCGGGATGGAGGGCACGCACGGTGGTATCGAGCGTCGCAAAGAGCTTGTCGGCGACCAGCACCTCGCTGCCTGTCAGCGCACGCATCAAAGTCGATTTGCCCGCGTTCGTGTAGCCGACCAGCGCCACGCGCGCGAGCCCCTCGCGCTCTTGCCGCCGCTCACGCTGCGTCTTGCGTTCGGAATCGATCGCCACGAGCTCCTTTTGCAGCTCGGCGATGCGTTCGCGGATCTTGCGCCGGTCGAGCTCGCCACGCGACTCGCCTGCACCGCGGCCGCCGACGCCACTGCGCTGGCGGCCTTGAGGGCCTGCGAGCTTCGCCGCCTCGCGCAGACGCGGTGCCATGTAGCTCAGGCGCACGATCTCGACCTGCGCCCGGGCTGCGCGTGAGCGCGCGTGGCGATGGAAAATCTCGAGGATCACCATCGTGCGATCCATCACCTCGATGCCGACCGCCTTCTCGAGATTGCGCGCCTGCATGGGAGATATCTCGTGGTCTACGAGGATGATGTCCGCGCGGCGCGTATCCGGGTCGGCGCGAGTCTCCGCCGCTTCCTTTGCTTCGGCCTCCTCGTCCGCTGATGGAGTGTCTCCCGTGCGATCGGGCTCGAGTTCGTTGCGCACGAAACGGCGCATCTCCTGCCGCTTTCCGACGCCGAGGTACGCTGCCGAGTCGAACTTGGGGCGCTGTTGCGTGAATGTGGCGACGACCTCGAATCCCAGCGTCTTCGCCAGCTGGCGCAGCTCGGTCAGCGACGCTTGGAGCTCGGCATCGCTCACGTTCGGCAGCTGTACGGCGGCGGCGACCGCGCGCGTCGGCTTGTGTTTGAGTTCTTGGGACATCGGGCAGGGAGTTTACCAAGCAATGGCGACCGGTGTGCCCGATGCGCGCCCGGGCCAGGTTTCCCGATTGCGCTCGTCTGCATATCGGGCGATCCCACCACTATTGATCGTTCCGTATTGGACGACAGTCCAATATGGACGCGACGCTCCCCTCTCCCCCCGGGAGAGGGGTTGGGGGTGAGGGACGAGCGTGACATGAAATAGGGAACGCTCGATAAACGGTCACGAGCGGCAGCCGTCTGCCGCGGTCCGATGTCCCGAACGGAGACATCCAATGTCGCGATTCAGCGGCACGGCCGCCGCAGGGCGGACGCGCTCGCTGGAGATGCGCGTCGAGCACTGCGGTTATTGGCTGCCGAAGCGCTTTGCCGCCTCGGCCATTGCCTTCTCGCGCACTGATTCCCGATCTCTGGGAGGTGCAATCGTTGCCAAGGAATGAATGAGGGTACGTGCAGCCTCACTAACCTGTTCGACAGCCAGGTCAAAAGCCGCCTCATTGATCTTGGATGGCTTGTTGAAGCCGCTCAGTTTGCGCACGAATTGAAGCGAGGATGCCCGAATCTCTTCGTCTGTTGCCGGGGGCTCAAAGTTAAAGAGCGTCTTGATGTTCCTACACATGGCCCTCTCCAGAATCTGACGTTCTATTGTCATGTAGTCGAACGTAGCCTAATGCCCGCCCGCTCGTCGATATTGCGGGGCCGGTGCTGTACGAAACCTCGGCGCCCGTGAGCCGGTGCGCTATCCCGACGCGTGCAACTGGCTCGGAGCACGATCTCGAACGCGAGCGGGCAAGTGCTCGGACGGCCGCACTGCTCGATGTCGATGTCGAAAACACGCTTCAGTAGATAGCCGGCGAAGGCCCGCGGGCACCGCTCTTGCGCGCTTTATGCGGAGTAGCGTACCGGGTAGGGGGTTCCATGACTGAGTGGTTGGAAGTCGTCGCGATGATCTTGGTCGTCTTCGCCTTGGTGCCCGCCATGGCGCATGCCCTCGAGCTGCCCGGCAAGCTGCGCCTCGACAAGGACGAATACCTGACGGTGCAGCCGATCTATTACCCGGGCTTCACGTTCGCCGGCATTGCGGAACCCGTCGCGATCATCGTGAGCGCTGTCTTGCTGGTCGTCGCGCGCGACACCGCTGCATTTGGGCCCACGCTGACGGCGCTGCTCGCGCTGATCGGTGCGCACGCAGTGTATTGGCTCGTGACGCATCCCGTGAACAAATTCTGGCTGAATGACGAGGAACTGGCGGCACCGGGCGCTCGTTTCTTCGCTGCGGGCGGCATCGCACGCGGTGACTGGACACGTCTGCGCGACCGCTGGGAATACTCGCACGTCGCCCGCGCGCTGCTGACGTTCTCCGCCTTCGTCGCGTTGGCCGTGGCCGTTTCCGGAGCATGAATCGGGGCCGTTTTGTCTTGGATCTGATAGAGCGCTCACGCATCAAGCAGCCCGATGCGATTCCCGTACGCTCGGCGGGGCCTTGAAACGCGCGTTCAGGCGACCCGCCTCGCAGAGCTCGAGATAGATCAGCCGCGCGGCTCGCAAAATCGCCAAATGTGGAGACAAGCTCAATGCCGCAAATCCCCCGTCGTTACGCGATCATTCAAGCCCCGTCCATTCTCGGACTGAGGACCACTGGAGTCGACCGTCTACCGGAGCGCCTGTTGGAACACGGCCTGGCCGAAAGTCTGAACGCGCGATCGGTGACGCGCCTTGAAACACTCCCGCAAAAACCCGGCCGCGATCCAGAGACGCAAACGCTCAACGCGCCCGCCATCGTCAGCTGGAGTCGCCAACTTGCCGATGCGGTCGAAGCCGCGATCGATCGCGGTGATTTCCCGCTGATCCTTGGCGGCGACTGTTCGATCCTCCTCGGATCGATGCTGGCGCTGAAGCGCCGCGGTCGCTTCGGACTGCAGTTCATCGATGGCCACACGGACTTCTACCAGCCGGAGGCCGAGCCGACTGGCGAGGCGGCGTCGATGGATCTCGCGTTTGCCACCGGATACGGCCCCGAGCCGCTGACGAACATCGAGCAGCGCCGGCCGCTGGTACGTGCGGAAGACACAGTCGCATTCGGCTTTCGCGACGGCGACATACAGGGCCAGCATGGCAGCCAGTCTCCGCCTCCGGAATTGCTGGCGATCGATCTGGCGGCCGTGCGGCGCATGGGCCTCGAGCATGCGACGCGCGCAGCGCTCGAACGCGTGACCCGCGCCGAGCTCGCCGGCTTTTTCATTCACTTCGACGCCGACGCCCTGAACGACGACATCATGCCCGCGGTGGACTACCGGATGGCCGACGGGCTATCGGCAAGCGAGGTCACGTATGTTCTGCACGCGGCCATGGCAACAGGTCGTGCCGTTGGACTCGAGGTCACGATCTATAACCCGGCGCTCGATCACGATGGGTCCGCAGGACGAGAACTGACAAGCATCCTCGCCTCCGCTCTCGGAGGAGACAAGCGTCGAAGGAGGTAGTGACGCCTAACTCCAGGGCGCCTCAGGCCCCGTAGCAGGCGACAACGCCTGAGGCGTTGAGCCTTTCGATGTCGCTGGCGCCGTAGCCCAGCTCACCCAGGATCTCGCGGGTGTGCTCGCCCAGGTGCGGGCTGTGGGTGAGAGAATCGCCTGTCGCGGGCGGGCGCTGGCCGCAGATGGTGGCCATGGGCACGCGGCCGAGCGTGCCGTTCTCGACCCAGCGCACCGCATCGATCGCCTGCACCTGCGGGTCGGCGAAAAGATCCTCGTACGTATTCACCTTGGCTTTGAGGATGTCGATGCCGGAAAGCAACTCCATCCATTCGTCGGAGGTCTTCGTCTCGAAGATGGGACGCAGTACGGCCATCAGTTCATCACGATGTTTGACGCGCGAGCGCGCATCGGCATAGCGCGGATCTTCGAGCCATTCGTCCTTGCCGATCAGTTTGGCGAGCCGCTGGAAGTGCGCGTCGCGCCGCGCATTGACGCTCATGTAGCCGTCACTGGTCTTGAACATGCCGACCGGCGCACCGATGGGCTCGGCGGCGCCGCCCTGCAGATAGTGTTCCATCATCGCCCCCTCCTGCAGGGCGAGCGCGCACTCCAGCAGGCTGGTTTCGATGTGGGCGCCGCGGCCCTTCGTCGCCTTCCTGTAGAGCGCGGCTGCGACCGCCTGGAATGCGTAAAGGCCGGTCGAAAAATCGATCGCCAGCATTTCGATGCGCTGCGGGGTGCCTGTCGGTCCGCGATTGATCGACATCATCCCCGTATAGGCCTGCATGACCGAGTCCGTCGCCGGCTGATCGTGACGCGGGCCCTTCTGACCGAAGCCCGTGATGGAGAGATAGATGACTTCCGGGTTGGACTTCTTCACGGCTGCGTAGTCGAGCCCGAACTTGTCGATCTTCCCGACGCGATAGTTCTGGATGAAAACATCGCAGTCCTTGGCGAGCTGCTGGGCGATCGCAACGCCCTCTTTGGTCTTGAGATCCACGGCGAGCGAGCGCTTGGCGCGGTTGACGATGACCGAATGCGCCGTGTGATCGCCCTTGGGCCTGCCGAGCTGCCGGCTCCAGCAGCCTGAACCGGGCGGCTCGACCTTGATCACATCTGCACCATTACGCGCCAGGTGCATGGCGCAATAGGGCCCCGCCACACCCTGCGACAGATCCAGAACCTTCACGCCTTCGAAGGGCAGATCGTCCTTCGCCATCCGTACGCTCCTCTTGAGATGCTTGCCTCAGTTCCGGCCCCGAGCAGGCAGCGTTTGCGTGATGCGCTTTGAAAATGACGCTACCAAGGCGACAGGAACCTCGCAGCTCCAATCCAGTGTGTGCACCCGGTCGCAGATGCGCCAAGCCCCCGCCGTCTTGCGCAGCCGGTCGAGGTAGCGAAGGCTGCGCATAGCGACCATATTCGCCGCAGTGCCGGGCGTTACCAGGAACGCGATCGCGTAAACCTCCGTCTCGGCGATGTCGTCGTCGAGCCGCAGGTAGCTCAGGTTTCCCATGAAGTGCGTGGTCTCGATCCATTGCCCTGACGCCTTGTTCTTGAACGCCAGGAAGGAGCTCATCAGCGCGTCGATGCCGTCGACGAACGTACGCCCGTCATAGGCCGCGCGAACGTCGTCGGTGAAGCAGCCGCGCACCTGCTCCGGATCGGCCGAATCGATTCCCCGGAAGTAGCGCATCAGCAGGTCTTGAATCGCCGCACGATCGATCAGGCGCTGGATCTCGAAGGGATGCTGATTCATGCAGTTCTTCTCTCTCCACGATTGGCACGCCAATGTAGAAACGCTCGTGGAACGGCCCTTCGACCTCGCACGTGCGCGGCGTCGGTTCGAATAATCTATTCGTCCTTGCCGTAGAGCACGCGCCGGTGCGGCACGTTGATCACGGCGCGCGAGATGCGCGAGTCGATGATCATCGGACCGGGTTTCGATACCCACTCCCGCACGCCCTTGCGCACCTCCTCCACGGTGCGCGCGAGGCAGCCGCGGGCGCCATACGCCCGGGCGATGGCGCCGAGGTCGGGTGAAGGGATCGCAGAGGTCTCCGGGTCCATGTCGTGCGCGCGCAGCTTCTGGTATTCGGAGCCGAGCGCCTCGTCGTTCAGCACGACAATCAGCAGCGGCATCTTGCAGCGCACGACCGTGTCGAAGTCCGAGAGGTGCATGATCGTGCTCGCGTCGCCGTCGACCAGCACCGCGGGTTTGTTGCCATTCGCGATGGTCGCGCCCATCGCGGTGGGCAGCATCTGGCCGATGCAGCCGAAGAAGCCGGACGCGTGCACGTAGGGACGCGCCTTGTACGTGTTCATCGTGGTGATCGCGGAGCTCGCACCGTTGCCGATGAAAAGCCCCACATCGCCCGGCACGAGGTCGTCCACCGCGCGCACCACCAGACGCGGGTCGATGGTGCCGGGCTCGATCTCGAACTCGGCACGGTCCTCGTACATGTTCGACAGCCGCTCGAGCGTCTCGCCCGTGCGATAACCGGCTTGTTGGAACCCGCGCTTCTCCAGCAGCGCATCGAGCGCTTCCAGCCCTTCTTTCGCGTCGCTCTGCACGTAGACGTCGGCGCCGTGGCCGTTGCCCAGCACGATATGAGGCTTGGGATCGAGCTGGATGTATTTTGCCGAGGGAAAGATGTACCCATGTTCCGTCGTGTGGCGGTTGAGGCTCGCGCCCACGCCGATCACGACGTCGGCGTCGTGGAAGAGCTGCATGGTGGCCCGCGTGGCGTAGAGGCCCGACACGCCGGCGTGATACTCGGTGCGGTCGGCAAGCCACGTCTTTGCGCGCAGGCTCGTGCCGATGAGGCCGCCGATGCGATTCCCCAGCTTCAGCACCGCCTCGTCCGCACCCGACCATATTGCGCCGCGGCCGACGATGATCACGGGCTTCCTGCTCTTCGCGATCAGCTCGGCGGCCTGCTCGAGCGCGTCTCTGTCGATCGCACCGGCACGCTGGGGCTTCAGGGTCGCGGAAGGCCGGTAGGGCTCGTCGTCCTCCCATTTCTCCTGCTGCACGTCCATCGGGCAGCTCAGCATCACGGGACGGCGTTCCAGCTTGGCGGTATAGAACGCCCGGCGCACGCCTTCATCGGCGAACTCGCCCGTGTCGAGATGGATGTAGGCCGTCTCGACACCGTCCGCGAAGCGCGACTGGTTCAACCGCTGGTGGTAATCCGGATCTTTCGCCGGACGCTCGCCGACGAAAGCGACGACCGGCGATTCGGCGCGCGCGGCGACGACGAGCGCGGTCGCGAGCTGGGTCACGCCGGGACCGCAGGTCGCGGTGGCCACGCCGGGCGTTTGCCGGTGACGCGCCCAGCCGTCCGCCATTCCCATCCCGACGCCTTCATGACGCACCTCGATGCAGCTCACGTCGCGGTCGATGAGCGCGTTCATCCAGTACATGTTGCCGTCGCCCATCATGCCGAAGACGTGCGTCGTGCCTTCGGCTTTGAAGGCGTCTGCCATGCGTTCGTAGACTTTCATCGACTGGCTCCCCCTTTTCCCACCGCAGTATACGCCGGAGGCCGATGCACCATGCGCTCGGCGCTACAGCGCCAACTACGAGCACTTGGCGGGGCCAATGAGTTATCTCACCGATGCCAGAGATCGCCAGTCTGGACACGCATCCCGCTCTGCAGGCCCTGCATAGAGCTGCCGCTGCGGCCCGGACGCGGCTCGCACAAGTCAGCCACGAAACGCGCGATCCGCCGGAACTCGGAATCGGCGGACAGCGAGAGCGCGAGCTTGCCGGTGAAACCCAAAGCTATAGCCGAGATTCATCGATCTGTAGCCCCAGAGTGTGCTTGCCAACCAGCTCGTAGTGGGCAAGGCGGCCTTGCGAGTGCTGGGTGATCACGTGCATGTCCAGAAAGTGGCGCTGGATCAGGTGGCCATCGAAGACGACCGTCGCGCCGCATGCGGTGTAAACGCTCTCCACGATCTGGGCGGCAAGCCGAATGGCATGAGTCGCCGCGAGGCGCAGGTTCATGCGTTGGTCCAGGCTCAGCGTCGGCGCCTCAGTCGACGTTGCTTCGTTCCAGATGTCGCGTGCCGCCGCCAGGAGATATTCGCGACCTGAGCGCAGGGCCGCTTCGGCCTGACCGACGGTGAACTGGGTGATCGCCTGATCGCGCAGAAGGCCCTGCATGTTGCGCGGAGCCTTCGAGCCGGCGACCTCGAAGAAGGTGTCCAGACAGCTTCGCGCGAGGCCAAGAGCGACCATGCCGTCACCGGCCGCGAATCCCAGCGTCAGCGGAATCTTGTAGCGCGGGCCATGGCTGATCACCGGCGCGCCGTAAGGGAACACGGTTCGCGCCTCGGGCACGAAGACGTCCTTGACCTCGAAGGTATGGGTGCCCGTGCCGCGCATTCCCCGCGTGTGCCATGTGTCGAGCAGCTCGGCTTGCGCAATGGGCACCAGGCAATAGCGCACTTCCGGCTTCCCGTTCCACTGCCTCACCTCGCCGTTTTCAATGACCTGAGCATGCGCCGCTACCCATGAAGCGTGTTTGCAGCCCGTGCTGAAAGGCTGGCGACCGGTGACGCGAAAGCCCCCCGGCACCACCACGGCTTTCGCGGTGGCACCGGGCGAATTCGACACGACGCTGCGTGGCGTGTCGATCCAGATTTCGCGCGCCGCGTCACGTGCCATTCGGGCCGAATAGGTCGCCCAGTTCGCGCCCTGGCTCACGGTCCAGGCCGTGCTGGCATCAGCTTTGCCCAGCTCCTCGAGGACTTGAACATAAGTCGGAAAGTCGATCTCCAGCCCGCCCACGGCACGCGGCACGGCCATGAGATAGAGGCCCGCGTCGGCGAGTGCGTGGAAGACAGGTTTCGGCAACTCGCGAGCCGCGTCGGTCTGGTCAGCGTATTCCCGAACTAGCGGGGCAAGCTGGCGGGCGGCTTCGAGTGGGGATAACGGCGAAGACAGGGTCGATGCATTCATGGCTCCGGAATTGTGCGCCTGGTGGAGCGCATCGCCAAGTAGCAAAACGGACTGGTTGTGCGCCTGGTCGGTTGACCGCCTCTCGCGTCGGCAGTACAGTTCCCTCGGTGAAGAGGCCGATCGAGCTTCCGGTTCGCTTGCAAGGCGCGGAGCCTTGTTAGGCGTCGTGATGCCATGAATCATGGTCGCGTTGATCGCTGTGCGCTGTCAGCGCGGTGCTGCTGTTGCGGATTGAGCACCTTGTGTCGACCCTGAGACAACTGGTTCATCATCAGCGCGGTGCCGAGGTGCTCGAGCTCGCCGCTGACGTATTGGTGATTGGCGGCGGGCCGGCGGCGTCCTGGGCGGCGCTCGCGGCAGCCGAGGCGGGCGCGCGAGTCGTCGTAGTCGACAAGGGATATCTCGGCACCAGCGGTGCGACCGCGCCGACCAATACCGGCACCTGGTTCGTGCCGCCGGGCGCAGAGCGCGAGGCCGCGGTCGCGCGCCGGCAGTTGCTGAACGGCGAACTGGCCGTGCCGCGCTGGGTCGATCGCACGCTGGACATGGCATGGCAACGGCTGCATACGCTCGCAGACTGGGGCTACAAATTTCCCAACGATGATTCAGGCAAGCCGTACCTGACCAATCTGCGTGGCCCCGATTACATGGCTTTCATGCGGCGGCGCCTCGTCCGCGCCGGAGTCGCGATTCTCGACCACCACCCGGCGCTCGAACTGCTGGTTGATTCCAGCGTGATCGCCGGAGCCGCCGGCATCGACCGCCAGCGCAACCGGCCGTGGCGGGTGCGTGCCGGCGCGGTCGTGTTGGCAACGGGCGGCTGCGCTTTCGGCGAGCGCATGCTGGGCGCGACCGGATTGACCGGCGACGGGTATCTGATGGCGGTGGAGGCAGGCGCGGCGTTGTCCGGCATGGAATTCTCGGCGCAATACGCGTGTGCGCCGATACAGAGCTCGATCAACAAGGGCATGCCGTTCGTGTGGGCGAGCTTTTTCCGTGAGGACGGCAGCCGGCTCGACACCAGCAAGGACCGCTACGTGGTCGTTGCCCGAGCCCTGCTCGAAGGGCCCGTGTGGGCGCAGCTCGACAGGGGCATTCCCGAGCTGAGGCTGTGGCTCAGACAGGCACAGCCGAATTGCTTCCTGCCGTACGATCGCAACGGAGTCGATCCGTTTACCCAGCGCTTTCCGGTTACGCTGCGCTGCGAGGGCACCGTGCGCGGCGTCGGCGGAATCAAATTGACGGGGGACGATTGCTCGACGGGTGTTCCCGGCCTTTATGCCGCCGGCGATGCGGCAAGCCGCGAACGCTTGACGGGCGCGATATCCGGCGGCGGCGGACCGAATTCGTCCTGGGCGATCGCCTCGGGCAATTGGGCGGGACGAGCCGCCGCGAATTTCGCGGCGCGCGAAGTGGGCAGCATTCGGGATCGCCGCGTAACGGGGCTCGGCCGGGCGGGGCTGCGCCCTGCGGCATCTGCGCATTCGGATTCCAGCGCGGACGATATTCTGCAAACGGTGCGCGAAGAGTTCCTTCCTCTGCAGCGCAATTTCTTTCGTCGGGACGCAACGCTGCGCCAGTCGCTGGAGCGACTCGATCGAACATGGACCGAGTTGCGCGACCACCTGCCGGGCATAGGCGTCGGCGCGGTCAAGTCGCGCGAGGCGGCGGCATTGACAGCAACCAGCCGCTGGGCCTATGCCAGCGCATTGGCGCGGGCAGAAAGCCGCGGCATGCAACGCCGCCTCGACTTGCCGGCGACAGACCCGCAGTTCGTCTGCTCGTTCAATGTATCGGACCTCGATCGCATCGATGTCACGCGCTCCGAAATCCCGGGCGCGAGCGTAACCTGATGGTCGTGCGCCATGATTGAAATCGTCTCCACCGATCGCTGTATCGCCTGCGACATCTGCGTCAAGGCGTGTCCGGCCAATGTCTTCGATTCGGTACGGCAGAAGCCACCAGTAATCGCGCGCCAGAGCGACTGCCAGACCTGTTTCCTGTGCGAGATCTACTGCCCGACCGATGCGCTCTATGTCGCGCCGTGCGCGGAAGGCCCCACCGGGATCAATGAGGCGCAGATCGAGGCCGCAGGGCTGTTCGGCAGTTATGCGCGGGCATTGGGCTGGCGGCGGGGCAAACCAGGCGGATCCGACCAGGACCCGACGTTCCGGATACGCGCGGCGCCTCGATAGCGGCCAATTCGAAGCGATCGTATGCGGGCGGCCAGCGATGGGCCTAGGGTGCGAACGACTGCGGTGCGAACGTCTGCGCTCAAGGATCCAGGCCGAATCACGAGCGCGATGTCGCGTCATGCAAACACGCAAGTCGTCGTACCGATAACCCGGCTGGAGGAAGCGCACATGTTGTGGCTCAGATCAGTAAACGATGAAGAGGCGAAGGGTTACGTCAAGGAGGTGTTCGATCAATACGAAAGCAGGAATGGATCGGTGCCCAAACTGCACCGTGTTCTTGCGATCCGCCCCGAGGTCCTGAGGGGAAGAGAGACGCTTCGCAATGCCACCACCGGTGGCGTGACCACCCTCGGCAGACGAAGGGAAGAGCTCTTGAACTTCTTCGGGGCCACCGCGGGCGGCTGCACCGGATGAGTGATGAATCACGGAGCGTTGCTCCGTCAGGTTTCCGATCTGGAAAAGCAGGATGTCGTTCAGATAGGCAAGGACTACGAGGCATCCCGTCTGGATGAGCAGGACAAGGCAATGCTGGCCTTTGCCGAAAAGATCAACGATGCTCCGGAACTGTTATGTAAAGGGGACATCGAGCGATTGAGGGCGGTCGGATTCACCGATGAGAACATCCTGGACATCATCGCATCGGTGGCGTACCGCAACTTCAGCAACCGCCTCAACATTGCATTGGGGCTGGACGATCCGGAAAACCTGTCGAAGGTGGACCCGGAGCTGATGGGCATGCTCGAGGCCAAAGGGTCAAGAACCGGTTAGACCCAGCTGCAGTACAAGTTCGGTTCGGAGGGGATCGATCGGCAGCTTCGGGTCGCCGTAGAATGGAAGGTGGTGTTCGACGGTTTTGTGAGCGGTTGCCTCCGGGCGGCGGCGTTTTTCGCTTGGCGCCCGAACCTGCCAGATGAGGCGGATGACCACGTGGTGGAAGTGGCAGTCGCCGTAAACGCTTCGAAAAATTTGTGATCTGAAGCGCGCCGAGTTGCGATCTCCTGCGACGCGGATCTCGTCCACATGGGATCTCGTCCACATGGGATGTCCACATGGGATGTCCACATGGGATTGACACCCGAACCGACGCGGCGTAGCGTCTGCGCAGTTTGATCACATTCAGCGAGGAGGGGTAGTGATGAAAGACGGTCTTCGGTTCGTAGATTGCGACATGCATGTGATGGAGCCCCCGGATCTGTTGCGCCGGTACCTGGATGCCCGGTTTCATGACCGGGTCATTTTGCCGGTGGGTGCCGACGGCGAAATTAAGCGCGGGACGATCTACATCGACGGCCTGCCGACCTCGCAAGATCCGCAGATGCAGCAGTACCGTAAGCGCCACCGCCCCGGCCCGCTGCCGAAGTTCACCACGCAGGCGCTGTCCGGCTCTCGACTGCAAGGCAGCGACCGCCTCGACTTCGCTATCGAGCGCAACTACAACGGCGAAGCGCAGGTGATGGCGATGGCCATGGAAGGAATCGACATCGCGGTGATGTTTCCGACGCTGGGCTTGAGCCTGATCGCACGCGACAACCTCGATCCGCAGTTGTCGCTAGCGCTGTGCCAGGCGTACAACAACTGGGCGCACGAACACGCGAGCTACAGCCCGGAGCGCCTGAAATTCGCCGCGATGCTGCCGGTGCACGACGTGAACCTTGCCTGCAAGGAACTGCTGCGCTGCGTGCGCGAGCTGGGTGCGGTCGGCTCGTTCATCCGGCCAAACCTCGTGAATGGCCACTACTGGCACTCGAACTACTGGGATCCGCTCTACAGCATGCATGAAGATCTGGACGTGACCTGGGGCTTCCACGAGGGCACGGGCGCGTGGAACTCGCACATGAACGTGCTCTACGGCGAGAACCGCTTCTATCGCCACGTCGCGAGCCACTGGATCGAGATGCAGCAGGCGCTGATCGCCATGATCATCGGCGGCGTGTTCGAGTTCCATCCGAAGCTGCGGGTCGGCTTCCTCGAGGCGCAGAATTCCTGGGTGCCAGGGCTGTTGTCGCGTATCGAGTGGGACTACCCACAGTACCGCGACTCGCACGCGCCGTATCTCACCTTGACGCCCAAGGAGTACTTCCAGCGCAACTGCTGGGCCGCGGTCGAGGGCAGCGAGCCGGAGATCGAAGCGACCGCCGGGCTGATCGGCGCCGATCGGATGTGCGTCTCCAGCGACTATCCGCACTTCGACTCGAACTTCCCGAACGTATCGAGCAACGTGTTGAAGAGCTGTTCGCGCGAAACTGCGGCGAAGATCTTCATGGGCGGCGCGACCCTCTACGGTTTCACCGAAGCGCACTTTCAGAAGGCGGACAAGGCGGCTGCAGCCGACGCCGCCAAGCACGAAGTGTCCGGCAAGAAGGTGGCGGCCTAAGAGGCAAAACGGGGACACCCATTAGCCGGCTCTGTGTCAAGCGAGCAAGCGATTCCATGGCGGCGTGAGCCGCCGGTTTTCAATCTTTCCATACTCCGATTGCAGTTGCCGATCACGCCCGTTTCTTCACTTCATGGGCTGCGACGAATCGCGCCAGACACCCATCAGGATCAAGCGAGCGGCGATGACGCTGCCTGTCGCCCTGGCGGCTTCGCCGCCCCAGAAGAACGTTGGTGCCGCAACCGCGTCCAATGGGTTCATCACAGACCCGTGGCTGCCGAAGCCTCGGCGCCAATCCTTGCTGGCTCACGTTGCGTGCGATCCGCTTTCACTGCAAACCGGTGACGCTGACACGCCATCCCAATCAGACCAAGTGGCTGTTGCTCCAGTCCCCAACTTCGGGCTTGCCGGTCAGCGTCGAAACTCAAGCGAAGCAGCGCCTCACGTCAAACGGTTTGCGCTCCTTCAGAATGTGGAAGCACGCCCGTGCCAGCTTGTGCGCCAGCGCCTTGATCGCCACGACGTTGTTTGTCTTGGCCTTCTTGCGCTCGTAAAACCGCTTCGCCTCGGCACAGTAGCGCAGCGCAAAGTTGGCCGCCTCGACGAAGGCCCAGGCGAGATATTTGTTGCCGTTCTTGGTGTTCCCTTCCCCCTTTTTCTTGCTGTTGCTGGTGTGCGCACTATCGACGCAGCGCGCGTAGGAGGCGAAGTTCCCGGCGGCGGCGAAACGCTCGATCGGCCCCGTTTCCAGCAGGATCATGGTGGCCAGCACTTCGCCGATGCCCGGTACGCTGGTGAGCAGTCCATACTCCGCTCGCGCCGCCACGCATTGTTGAAGGCGCTTTTCAAGCAGATCGATTTGCGCGCAAAGCGTCGTGATGACCGCTACGTTGGCTTTGATCGCCAGCGCCACATCGTGCGACAGTGACATCTGATCGAGCGTTTCGGGCGTCAGACGCCTGACCTGATTGCTGCTGATGCGCCTGCCATGCTGGCGCGCGGTGATGTTCTCGACGGCGAGGATGTGCGCGGTGCGACTGCGCACCAGTTGCATGCGCTTCCTGGCCAGATCGCGCACGGCGCGGTGTTCCGGCGGCAGGATGGTTCCGGTGGGTAGTATCCCCAGTCGCAGCAGGTGGGCCAGGTAACGGGCATCGGTTTCGTCGCCGCTGTGTTTGAGCCCATCGTACTTCCTGATTGCAGCGGTGTTGGCCAAGTGCACTTTGAAGCCCGCGCTTACCAAGTGGCCTCGGGTAACCGATCGAATACAGACGGCTGAACACTGCAGGAAGACACTCCGTTTCTCCGTTCAGACTTATGCTTGACTTGGAATCGTATGCAAGCGCCACCCGAATGCGATTGTCAGGCACTGAGCGAGGGGTCAGAGTGTTCTTGCACTATCGGTACAGATGGTGGCGTCCGAAGCGACCGAAGGTAGAACGCCCGTCGTTCGCCCGTCTCGATTTCGGCGGCGCGACGGTCCGGGTCAGTGGTCTACTCGTACGCAGATTGACAGGAGCGGTGTTCAAATGTCTCTGAAGCCGCTTGTAGGATGTGCCGCAGCGATCGTGGTCGGTGTGTTCGGTATCGTTCCGGAGCATCGGGGCGCGCTGGCGAACGATTTCCCAACCAAACCGCTGCGCTTGATCGTTCCGTTTCCCCCGGGAGGCCTCAACGACCTCCTTGCCCGGCTGTTGGGGACGCGACTGGCAGAGCGTCTCGGGGCGCAGGTCGTGATCGACAACCGCCCTGGCGCCAATACGATCATCGGGACCGAGATGACCGCACGGGCGACCCCGGACGGATATACGTTCATGATCGTGCCGGTGGGCCATGCGGTCAATCCGAGCGTTTACCGCACGCTTCCATACGACACCATCAAGGATCTTCGCGGGGTCGCGTTCATCGGGGACAGTCTCCCCTGTCACTCAGTTTCATTTCAACTGGAACCACATTTCTGTGGTTGCCGGCCTTACACGTACCAACTGCCTGTTCCGGCTGCACGAAGGCAGCATCAAGAAGGAACAGATCGTCGAGTTTCTCAAAGCGCTCAAGGCGCACTTGAAGCATCCACTGCTGGTGATCTGGGATGGTTTGCGGGCACATCGCAGCCGCCTCGTGCGCGAGTATCTGGACAGCCTGAACGGACACATCCAGATTGCGTTCCTGCCGCCCTACGCACCCGATCTCAATCCGCCTGCTGGATGCAGGCTACGCTTTGGTAATGTCATGAATTATGGAAGGCTCAATAATTCCCCAAATCGCTCACGCTTGTCTTCCTTTATCACGATGAAACGCCATGGTCGGCGCCTTCCATGATCGGGAGCACGCAACGCACTTTTGAAGATGATTTCAAGGTCTGTCTGCGACGGACCAGGTTCTTGAAGTTTAAGTGCAGAGGTCCGGCCCAGTAGAAGTTCGATCGCGTCCATAAGATCTCCATGAGTACGACGGGCAACTCCAATATCGAGGGTGCTGATGCGCTCAGGGCGGGAATAGCCGTTGGCATCGCTATTCATGCGGAAGACGTCCACACTTGATACTTACTGGTGCTACCGCGGCTGATATAAAAGGAACGAGCGCTTGTTCTGATCCATTTTCATCGTGGTCATGATGCTCCCCATGAAGGCCCTAGGGCAGGTCCGAGTCTGAGTGTTTCATCGAAGTGGATCGCCGCATCCGTTCGAACCGCGTCAAATCAGGTGGCTGAGTCCGATCTTGCGAAGTGCGATGCAGCGGAGTCGGACTGTACGTGGGAAGGCGGCCGGGGCTTTTACCGTCGGGACGGCGGATACCTGCGCGCTGACTGGGTCGACATCTCGCGTAACGCAGCGGCGGCGCGTTGCTTGATGCCCGACAAAAAGCGCGCAACGCCGAAACCGCGCACTCAGTCGAGCAGCGGCAATTTCAGCGTTCTGACGACCTCGGCGTGCTTGCGCATGTCGGCCTTCAGCAGCTCCCACAGCTCCTCGCGCGTCATCGCTTCCACGCTGAGCCCGTGCGCGGCGAAAAGCTTCCTTGTCTCGGGCAGGCTCAGCACGCGCGTGATCTCCCGATGCAATTTGCTCAGTATCGGCTCCGGCGTGCCCGCCGGAGCGAAGAACGCCCCCCACGTGCGAACATCCACGCCAGGGACAGTGTCTGCGATCGTCGGCAGCTCGGGCATCAGCTCCGATCGTCTCGCGCCCGGAACCGCGATGGCCCGCAGCCTACCGGCTTTGACATGCGGGATTGCCGGCGGTCCGAGCATGGCGAGCTCGATCCGACCGGCGAGGAGGTCGATGGTGGCCGCGGGTCCGCCCTTGTAGGGGACATGAACCACATCGATTCCCGCCTTGAGCTTGAAAAGCTCCATGCCCATGTGATTTGGGCTGCCCAGCCCCGCCGAACCGTAACGCAGAGCGCCGGGCCTGCTCCTGGCGAGATTCACCAGTTCGGCAACCGAGTGAGCGGTCAGCGCCGGATTCACCACCAGGATGTAATTGTTGAAATCCGCGAATGCCACCGGCGCGAAATCGCTCAGGGGGTCGTACGGCAGCCTGCGCTTGATCGCCGGGCCGATCGCCATCGGCCCGTCGCTAGTCAGCAGAAGCGTATGGCCGTCCGGAGTAGCCTTTGACGCGAGTTCCACCGCGATCCGTCCGCCCGCGCCGGGACGGTTGTCGACCACGAATTGTTGTCCCCACAGCTGGGTCAGGCGATCGGCAACCGCGCGCGCGGGCACGTCGGTCGCACTGCCCGGAAGCGAGGTGGTGATGATGCGAACGGGTCGCGCGGGATACGATGCGCTGAAGGCCCAGTCAGCGCCGGCCGCCAGAACCAGCGCGGCAAGGGCAATACTCGATACGGCGAAAGACCGCACGTTCTTGCTCCGCCGTAAAATCGTGCTCATGAATCCCTCCTACCCGTACGCGACGCGCATTTTCAGTGAGCAAAGCCGGCCGCGATCGGATGAGACGACGTAGTCGCCTCGCAGTAAGACACGTGACGAACGCGCCTGGCGGGCGCTCATCGCTCGATCGGAACGCCGACGAGGTTTCCCCATTCTGTCCAGGAACCGTCGTAGACGCGCACATTGTCGAGGCCGAGGAGCTGCGTCAGGGCGAAATAAAGGACGGTCGCGCGGTGGCTCAGCCGGCAGTAGGCGATTATGTCCCGGTCAGGGGTGACGCCCTCGCCATCCATCAGCGCCCGCAGGTCCGTGCGCGGCTTGAAGCTCCGGTCCGCGGTCAGGAGGTCCTCGAAATGGAGATGACGGGCACCGGGTATCCGCCCGTAGCGCATGGCGCCCACATCGGGGCCGCCGGGGCCGCCGACGCGCTCGCCGCGGTATTCCTCCGGCGAGCGTCCATCGAGCAACAGTGTCCTCTCTTTTCCGAGCGCCTGCAGCACCTCGTCGCGCAACACGCGCATGCGCTCGATTCGAGCGCTCGGTCTGTATTCGCGTGCCGGCCGCACGGGCGGCGTTTCGATCGCGAGCGGCCGGCCCTCGGCCCTCCAGCGGGCGCGTGCGCCGTCGAGCACGCGCACGTTCTCGTGTCCGCAGTACCGAAACACCCACCAGGCATAGATCCCGAATTGCACGCCTTCGCCGTAGAAAACGACCGTCGTGTCGTTGCCGATGCCCGCCGCGCCGAGGCGACGCGCGAAGTCCTGCGGCGCCGGAAAGTCCCTCGCATTCGCGTCCCACAGTGTCTCGAGCCATTTCCAGCCGTACGCGCCCGGCACGTGGCCCGCTTTGTAGGCCCGCAGGTCTTCCTGTCCGAGCCCCGCGATCTCGACGAGACAAACCTCGGGGTTGTGGACGTGCGCCGCGACCCATGCCGGATCGACAAGCGCGCTCGCGCGTGCATCGGAGTAGATGCTGGTTTCACTCGCCATGCCAGTGCCTTTCGATCGTCTCAATTCGGCGTGATGCCGGACGCCTTGATCACATGCTCCCAGCGTGCGAATTCCCGCGCGAGAAAGCGCCCGAACTCTTCGGGCGTCGTGCTGTGGGGTACCACGCCGTGCGATGAAAAGCGCTCTTTTACCGCGGGTGTCGCCAGTATCCGCACGATCTCGCCGTTCAGCTTCTGCACGATCGGCTGAGGTGTTCTCGACGGCGCCAGTATTCCGATCCAGTTGGTCACCTCGAAATCGGGCACCCCGCCTTCGGCGATCGTCGGCGTCTCCGGCAGAAATACCGAGCGCTGCGAGGACGTGACTGCGAGCCCCCGCAGCTTGCCGCTCTTGATGAGCGAGAGTGTCGGCGGCAGCCCCACGAACATGACCTGCGTCTCGCCGGCGACGAGGGCATTCACGGCCGGGCCATTGCCCTTGTAAGATACAGCCGTCATCGAAATGCCCGTCTTGAGCCTGAACAGCGCCCCGCAGAGACTCGCCGTGCTACCGATGCCGCCGAAACCGTAGTTGAGCCGCCGCGGCTCGCGTCTGCCGAGGGCAACCAGGTCCGAAACCGATGCCACCGGAAGCGCCGGGGGCGTGACCAGCACGTTCGGCTCGTTCGAAACCAGCGATATCGGCCTGAAGTCCCGCAGCGGATCGTACGGAAGCTTTCGAAAGAGGCTCTTGCTCGTGCTGAACGTGGTCGGCGCGATGAGCAGCGTGTAGCCGTCGCTCGCCGCGTGCGACACGATCTCGGAGCCGATGATGCCGGAGCCGCCCGCGCGGTTGTCCACCACCACCTGCTGGCTCCAGCGCTCGGTCAGGGCGTGACCGACGATGCGGGCGGCCGTGTCGACACCGCCGCCCGCCGCCGTGGGAACGACGAGCCGGATCGGTCTGGTCGGGTACGAATAGGCGCCTGGCGCCTTCTGCGCGTGCGCATTGGGCGTCGCCGTGATTGCGAGTGCGGCGACGACTGCTGCGACTGCTGCCCCGGCCATCCTGCCCTCCTCGGCTTGCATTCCTGTACGACGCCGGCTGCGTGAGGCGTGCTGCTTGACGCTTGAATGGCTGGTCTTGGCGTTCAAATCGATGGCGCGCCCGGCGCCGCCGACGGCTCCGCAAGCTCGGTGCTGATACGCAGGGCGCTTTCGAGCGTGCGGTGGATGCGGCAGGTCTTCGCAATGCCGGCGATCACCTTGCGCGTCTCCGGCGGGATGCTGTCCACCACGTGCAGCCGCACGCTGAAGTCCCCGTACGCGCCCGTCTTCTCGTCGAAGTGGGCGGCGAGCTCGACATCGACGGCGTCGGCCGGCAGACCTTTTCGCCGGAGGTAATGCGCGATCGTCGCGATCGTGCAGCTCCCCAAGCCCAACAGCACGAGATCGATCGAACGCGGCGAACGGATCTCGCCCCGCTCGATCTCGATTTTGAAGTCGCCGGCCGTGCCGGTGTAAAAGCCCTCGGCCTCGCTTTTCCTCACCACTACTTTTGCCATCCCGATCCCCTCGTCGCGCCCATCCGGTGCGCGGGCCGCTCAGACCATGACCTTGCCGGTATTCTGATCGATGCGCACGCGCGGGCGCTGCTCGAGATCGGTCCCGGTGACACGCAGATAGCAACAGCCTTCGGGCGTGTACGTCGAGTGAAGCTGGCTACCCCAGTAAAGGCCCACCTCGCCCGCGTTGAGCTTGTACTTCCTCTGCACGGCGAGCGTCGCCCGCCCGGGATCGCTGCCATCGTCGGTGCGCTGCCATTCGGTCATTTCCGTATAGTCGCGTACCTGCGCGTACAGCGCCCAGGAGTCGCCGTGATCGTGCGCGGGCGAAGTCCGCGTCTTCGCGCTGCGGTAGACGAGAACTTCGAAGCCTAGCTCGGGATCGGCGTAGATGCGGCGCGCGCCCGCTTCGGCGGTGTCGTCGTAGTACTTCGCGACGAAAGAGGCATCGGCGACGAGCCGCGCCATCTTCTTCCGAACCTCTTCCACGCCCATGCGCGACACGTCTTTTTTCAGAATCTCGCGCGCATCCTTGCAGAAGCTTTCTAGCGTGTATGCCATTTTTCGCCTCGTCTCAGGGAATGCACCGGCCGTCCGCCTGCATAGGGGTCGCGTGCGCAATTTCGCGATGCAGTCGCATCTCAGAGGCCGAGAATGCCACGTGCCGAGCGGGGGAAATGCGACAGATTCGCCGCTATTTAGGATATTTCAACCCGGCCTGTGCGGCCGATGCGCGATAGGCGCGCGGGGACATGCCCAGCAGCTGTTTGAAACGCCGCGCAAAGTACGCGTTGTCCTCGAAGCCCACGGCCTCGCCTACGTCGGCGATGCGCATGTCAGTGTTCGCAAGCAACTCCTGCGCGCGCTGCAGTCTGCGCTCGGCCAGAAGCTGCATGAACGTCTTGCCGATCCGCTGCTTGAGCAATCGCGTCACGTGGTTGGGCGAAGTCCCGAGTTCGTCGGCGACATCGGCCAGCCTGATGCGATCCGGGAGACGCGCCGTGACGTGCCGGACCACCGTGGCGAGCGCCTCATTGTGGCCGCTTCGATGCGCACCCGACGCGGAAAGACGCGTCAGGTCGCGCTCATAACGCTGGCAGGCGAGACCGATGAGCAGTAGCAGGTTCGCGCGTATGAACTCCGCGAAGAAGAAGCCGCGGCGCCTGCTGTGGGCGATCATCTGGCGGCACGCGTCCTGCGCGCGCTCGAAATCTTCGTGGTCGAGTCGGAAATCGAGCACGTCCTGGAATGCGAACGGCGCGAGTTCCGGCGCCTGCTCGAGCGCCAGCACGTCGAGGCACAGCGGGTCGATATTCAGCTCAGGGCGCAGAAAACGATGATGAAAGTTGATGACGTAGAACTGCGAATCTGCTCGGCGCCCGCCGCGGTGCAGTCGATACGGCAGGACGAACGTGAGCGAGCCGGGGCCGAGCAGCCGACGCTGCGCTCCGATGGCGTGATGCGTCTCGCCGACCACATCGAGCCGCATTTGGAAAAAATCGTGACGATGCGGCTGCTTGGTGCGCGTGATGCGGCTCTCATCGCGGATCGAGAAGCCGAGCCGCTCGTTCTCGCCGGAAAGCGTGTAGGTCGTGATCGCGACAGTCATGGGGCTCAGTGCAGGCCGCGACGTAGCCGACCCTTATCCCGCGGCCTCACACGGGAGCGCGCAGCATGCACGCGCGCCTGGCACGTGACACTGCAGGCACTACCCGACCAGCCGATCCATGACCCAGTCCGCGACGAAATTGGCGCCCAGCAGCCGGTTGTCCCCCTGCATGTGCTCGCAGCCGCCCTCCTCCACGGAGAAGATCTTCAGCGTCTTGTCCCTGGAACCGACCGCGGCGTAGAGCCTGTGCGCCATCTCCACGGGCACGATCGTGTCCTTCTCCCCGTGCGTGATCAGCATCGGGCAAGCGATGTTCTTCGCGACCTCGTCCAAGCGGTAGTGTTCGAGCTTCCTCATCGCCGCATCCATGTCGGGCACGCCGAGCACCCACGGCAGGTGGAATTTCGCCGAAGTGACGCGCGTGCCGCCGGCGTCCATCTCGCGGCGCCGCGTGACCCATACCGCGTGGTAATCGTAATGAGCGCCCCATGCGACGCACGCGGCGTAGCGCTTTTCAAACGCGGCGACGCGCGGCGCATAGTAGCCGCCCATGCTGAACCCCATCACGCCCACGCCCTTCGGGTCGACATCGGGCCGCTGCGAGACGTACTCGTAAGCCGCCGTGCCGGGCACCTCGTAGTCGTAGCGGCTCGCAATGTTGCGCAGCCGCAGGGTCTCTCCCTGGCCGGGGCCGTCGATCGCGAGCAGGTGGACGCCGCGGCGGGCCATCTCCACGCCCGCGAACAACGCGCTCGTCTCCTTGCTCGAATCGAGTCCGTCGAAGCACACCATCACCGGCGCCGGCCCGGCCACGTCCGCCTTGACGAAATAGGCAGGCATTGCTGAATCGAGGTACGGTACTTCCACGCGCGAGATGTTGGGATAGCGCTCCCTCGCTCCTTTCTCGAAACAGCGCATGCACGCGCGATAGCTCTCGTTCTTTCGATCGCCCTGGGGGATGAAGCGCTCGGCGTAGAGATGATACATGGCGGCGTGAAGATAGAAGGTACCGGCGCTGAGGCGGTGGCCGGCCGCCTCCGCTGCCTTCGCCTTCTCCTCCTGCCGCCCGGCCATGCGCGACCACTCCTCGAACCACGCTTCCCCGTCGCCCTGACGCTCGCGCAGCCGCCGTCCGACCTGATCGACCTCGCCCATGGCGCCGGCGCCCCAGTTCGCCATCTCGATCATCGTCATCATCTGCTGCGACCAGAGGAAATTACCTGGGAAGTACTCAAACCAGTGAGTAGCCGGAGCCTGCTGCATATTCCCCTCTCCCATCCATGTGGCGCTGCCGTCGGCGTATTCGCTCAGTCCAGCCGGATGCCGCCTGCCTTGATGACCTCGGCCCATCGGGCGACCTCCGCCTGAATATACGCCCCAAACTCCTGCGGGGTGCTGCCCACGGCTACGAATCCCTGCGTGACGATGCTCTGGCGCACCTCCGGCAACTGCAATGCCTGCACGACCTCGTCGCGCAGCCTATCGATGATGGCCTGCGGCGTGCCCGCCGGCACCGCCAGTCCGCCCCAATAGGTGATCTCGAACCCGGGCGGTGCGGCCTCCGCCATCGTAGGCACCTCGGGCAGCGGCGGCCAGCGCTTCGATGTCGTGACCGCCAGCGCCCGCAGCTTGCCTGCCTTGACGTGGGGCAGCGCGGCAGGCCCATTGGAGAACATCATGTCGACCTGTCCGCTGATCACGTCGACCAGCGCGGGGGCATGCCCCTTGTACGGAACGTGAACGATGTTCACGCCCCCCATACGCTTGAACAGCTCCGCGGCCAGGTGGATCCCGGCACCTACCCCGGAGGAGGCGTGATTGAGCACGCCCGGCCTTGCTTTCGCCAATGCGAGAAGCTCCTTCACCGACCCCGCCGGCACCGACGGATGCACCACCAGGATGAATGACGTTATGACCACCAGGCTGACCGGCGCGAAATCCTTCACCGGGTGGTAGACAGGCTTGCGGTACAGGCTCGGATAGGTGGAAACGCCGGGCGTAACATAGAGCACGGTATAGCCATCGGGCGCTGCGCGAGCGACCATTTCCGCTCCAATGTTCCCGGCGGCGCCGGGCCGGGAATCGACCACGACCTGCTGGCCCCAACGCTCGGTCAGCTTCTGTGCCATGAGGCGCAACAAGCCGTCTATCGCGCTGCCCGAGGGCCACGGAAAGACCAGGCGGACCGGCTTACCGGGATAACCCTGGGCTGCGCCCTGCGTCGGGCTGAACACACAAAACAACGCCAAAGCAAGATTTGCCGATATACGGGCGTCCATGCGCTCCTCCCGCGTGTCGCGCGCTCAGAAACGGAAGATATTCAGCTCCACGAACGGTTGCTTCCTACATCACTTGATCGGAATGCCGCCGCGGCGCACCCACAGATAGCGGCTCGCGAGCGCATCCGCGAGCGGCCGGCGGAGCTCGTCGGAAACGGCGATCCACATGCGCAGCAGATGTCGCTGCCGCTGCGGCTCGTCGTAGTCCACAAAGGCGGTACGCGCGTGCAGCGTGATGTGGTTGTTGATGAGCTGGATGTCGCC
>WHTS01000090.1 GCA_009377585.1 Betaproteobacteria bacterium | reverse complement strand
TGCTCTTGCGCGCCGGCGCCTTGCGGTTGGTCACCACCCACACGTAGGTGGCGATGCCGGTGTTGTAGAAGAGCTGCTCGGGCAGGGCAACCAGCGCTTCCAGCAGGTCGTTCTCCAGGACGAAGCGCCGGATCTCGCTCTCGCCGCTCCCGGAGTCCTCAGTGAAAAGCGGCGAGCCGTTCATGATGATCGCGATGCGCGCGCCGCCCTCCTTCGACGCCTTGGCGTGTGCCAGCATGTGCAGCAGGAAAAGGAGCTGACCGTCGCTGATGCGCGGCAACCCGGCGCCGAAGCGCCCCGCCGCGCCGCGCTCGTGCTCGGCGCGCACGGCGTCTTCGTCGCGCTTCCAGTCCTTGCCGTAGGGCGGATTCGCGATCAGGTAGTCGAAGCTCTTGCCGGCGTGCTTGTCGTTGGAAAGCGTGCTGCCGTAGGCGATGTTGTCCGCGTCGCGCCCGGTCGGATCCTTCATGAAAAGGTCGGACTTCGAGACCGCCCAGGTTTCCGGGTTCACCTCCTGGCCGAAGAGGTGGATCTCCGCCGCCTCGTTGATCGCGCGACGCGCGAGGTGGCCGTTGCGGCGCAAGCCCAGCGTGATGTGCTCCTTGGCGATCATCAGCATGCCGCCCGAGCCGCAGCACGGATCATAGACGGTGCCCACCACGCCCTTGCGGCGGATACGGCTCTCGTCGCCGGACAACATCAGGTCCACCATCAGATGCACCACGTCGCGCGGCGTGAAGTGCTCGCCGGGATTTTCGTTCAGGGCCTCGTTGAACTTGCGGATCAGCTCCTCGAAGATCGTCCCCATGGTGGCGTTGTCGATCCGGTCCGGATGCAGGTCGACCGTTTTGAAGCGCTCCAGCACCTGGAAGAGGAGCCCCGACTCCTGCAGTCTGCTGATCGTGTTGTCGAAGTCGAACTTCTCCAGCACCTCGCGCATGTTGGGGCTGAAGCCGGCGATGTAGTTGCGCAGGTTGGCCGCCACGTGCGGCGCGTCGGCCAGGAGCTTGTCGAAGTCGTAACGCGAGGTGTTGTAGAAATAGAAGCCGGAGGCGCGCCTCAACTGTGCGTCGGGATCCTGCAGCCCCTTGCCCTTGAGCTCGGCCTGACGCTTGAGCACGCGCTCCTTGGTGTCCGCCAGCACGCAGTCCAGGCGCCGCAGGACAGTGAGCGGCAGGATGACGTCCTGGTACTTGCCGCGCCTGAAGGTGTCGCGGATGAGATCCGCCACACCCCAAAGAAAGCTCACGATCTCGCTGTGGTTCATGGTCGACTTCCCGCTCCCTGCCGAGCTTTTGTCTCGCCATTCTACGTTCCGACGATCCGCATCGTCAGAATCGAGCGTGAGCATCCGCTTCAACGTTCCGGCGTCCTGCTCCGTTTCGCAGCGGTGCCACCACTCGATCGCGGCCGGCGATGCCGCCGCGATGCGCGCGGAGGTGGGCGCGCCTGTGCGGCTTGCTCGATCGCGCGCCGAGGCGGCATGCGCCCCCCTCAGCCCCCCCGAGCCACCCGCCCCACCCCGTCCAGCAGCTTGATGAAATTCCGCTTCGGCTTGAACTGCGCGCGCAGCTCGGCGAGATACTCGGAAAGTTGCCGTGCCTGGTTCTCGGCTTGCATCAAGCGGGCAATCTTGCGAATCAGGCTGATTGCCTCCGCATAGGCGGCATTGTTCGTTTGCTCGACGATGGCCGGGATCACGCGGCGATAGAGACTGATCGCATCGCCGGAGCGGGACTTCTCGAGCTTCCCGGCCAGCGCGACGAGCAGCCCGCGGTTACAGGTGCCTTCGTGCACCGCCGTCCACGCCGCATCCAGATCCTGCTCCCACAGCGCGATCTCCACGCGCAGGGAACAATCGGGAGCGGACGACGCGGAGCTCCAACGGGTTACGGCCTTCGTCCTGCGAGCGGCCCGCTCGGCGACGAGCGACAACGCCCGCCGGCGCTGTGCATCCCAGACCTCGAGTCTTTCGGACACCGTCTTCAATTTCTCATAGTGCGCGAGCGCGGGGTTCTCCTCGAACTGTATCCAGGTGAGCTTCAGCGCCTCGTCGTTGCGGCCACGGTCGAGGTAGGCGGCCACGAGAAAGTCGCGCAGGCGGTTGTCGGTCCGGCCAGGAAATGCTTTCAGACCGCGTTCAGCCCACTCGAAAGCCTTGTCGTGCTGCCTGGCCCGGGCCCAGGTTTCAGCAATGGCGAGATAGCGATAACTCGACGAGAGATCGCGAGCCCTGATCGCCACGAGCTCCTCCACGTTACCGCTCGCCTCGGCGAGCTGCTCCATGATTCGGGTGATGCGGTAGCGCCCCGAATCGTAGCCGTCGCTTGCTCCCCGCGGTTTCACCTTTCGCCACTCGGCTTCCGCCAGTTCCCGATAGCGGCGCAAGCCCGCCTTCCCGAGCGGGCCCCGATACGTTGCGGCATCGAAGCTGCACACGCCGAGCGGCAAGGTCATGTCGAGTCGAAACAGACGCTCGGCCAGCGCGGCGGGCTCCGGCCTCGCCATCGCGCAGGCCTTGAGGTGCAGCTCGCCCAGTCGTTCGACGATAGCGCCGACCTCGCCGTCCGAATCGTCGACTTGCTGCAGTGAGTGCTCCAAGCGCTCGATGGCGTACTCGGCCAGCTCGACCAGCGCGGGAGCGGTGTCCGGCTGCAGCAGCTCGGCCAGGGAATTCGCCACTTCATCGACGTTGCCGGCAAAGGTCCCGGATTCGCGCCAGTCGATGAAATCGTCGATGCGCGCCGCATCGTCGATGGCCTTCCGGTATGCCTCGACCAGGTCGCCGCCGGTCGAGCGTTCGGTCTTGAGCAGCAAGGAACGGTAGAGCCGGTCGTCGCGTTGGGCCGTATCCAGCAGGAGCTCGATCAAAACCTCCGGCGCTTGCGTGGACAGATATTTCCGGATGTCGCGCCAAGGATCTCGTCGTGCTTTTTTGCCCGACCTGACGCCAGGTTTGCCTGCGTCGGGTCGCTCGGCGAGCCATGCCAGCCCGACCGCCACGCAGTGCTTGCAAAAATCACCGTCGGCCGCGTATGGGCAGGTGCAGTCGTACTCGAGCTCACCGTCGCCGTCGTGCCACAGCTCGACCGGGTAGATCGTGCTGCCTTCGACCTTCGCGGTGATCCTGTCGCCGGTCGCCCGCAGACGCTCCACCACGCCGGCCGAGAAATACGCCTCACCACGCCGGAACACGGCGGCGCCGGCGAGCGCTTCCAGGTTTGCACGAGTGACGAGCTGGCCAAGCGTCATCGCGCGTCGATTGCCGATTCGTGTCATGCCTTGACGAGCCGCAGGTCGGTTTCGAATTTCCGCGGCTTGCCGACCTTGATCCGGCGGAAGTCGGGATGCAGCGGGTTGAGCAGATAGTTGGTTTCGTCGGGGATGATCGCGCTCGGAACCGCGAACACGGCGGCGGCGCGTTTCCTGGCCCATTCCGATCCGATGGCCTGCAGCGCCTCGCGCGCGGCAATCGTGCGCCAGTTTGCCGGAAGATCTTCGACCTTGACCCGCTCGATCTTCACCCGGTCGGGAATGCGCCCCTCGATCATGACATAGCGCGCCCGCAGAGGCTCGTCCTGGACCAGCATCTCGAGCATGGCAAGCGATTGGGTTGCCGCCGTGTATACCAGGGGGACGCCTTTGCGATTCCAACGTCCCCCGTAGAGACGGGCGCCGTCGCCGGAAAACGCTGACTTCGCGAACCGGGCAGTGGTGAGCCGTCAAACGATCAGCATCGCAAAACCGGCCTTCGGGCAAGAATCTAGCCGAACACCCCGTGCTCGATCCGGCCGAGCGTGTCCAGCACGCTTTCGGCGCCGATGTCGGTATCCAGCAGGCTTATCGGGGTTGCCCCGCCCAGCGCGGAGTTGGCCGACCGGAGCCAGCTCAATGCAGCGTCCGGATCCTCGAACACCTCGTTGGCTCGTCCGAGGACGCGCGCCAGCCGCAGCAGCTTGGAGGACTCCTCGCTGCTCAGGACGCCTTGGAGCTTGCGGCGCGCGAGCGTGCGTTCGGGTATTCCGAGCGCCCGCGCAAGCTCCGACTGCGACAGCCGCATCGCCTTCGCGAGCGACTCGATCGCCGCGGACGGAATTCCCCTCCGGACCACTTCGATCCAGTCCAGCGTCGAATGTGGCTTTGCGCGCAGGACGCCCGCTCCGCCCAGCAACGCCTCCACCGAACGAAGAGACTGCGCACCCGACGCGGCACCGCCCGCCATAGCTGGTCCTTGAATGCCAATTGGCAGATAACGCGATCAATTATGGCGTCTCTGAACGGTGCAGGCAATGCTCACGTAACGGCGCAACGGTCATGGCGGCCAATCCCCCGGCCCGCTCGAGGCCGACCGAACTGGGATTCGTACGCCGACGATCGGGCTCGGCCTGATGGATCACCTGGGCATCAGGCAGTTACGTTAAAGCCCAGGTCAGTAAGTCATCTCATCGGGACCTGCCGAATGCGGCACCCCGGTAAAAGGCGCTCACCAGGGCGAAGCATGTTCCAAAGATGGCATCATTCGGATTCGCTCACATTCTTTCTGCTACGGAGGAGACCAAGTGATCCGATTCACCGCGCTCGCGTTACTTTCCATGCTGGGCTTTTCGGCTGCCCATGCGCAGACCACGTACCCCACCAAGCCCATCCGCTGGGTGATCCCCTATGCGCCCGGTGGCGGGACGGACGTCATCGCCCGCCCGCTCGCGCTGAGGCTGGGCGAGGTGCTGGGATATCCCATCGTGTACGAAAACCGTCCGGGCGGCGGCGGTTTGATCGCGGGCGAGCTGGTCTCCAACGCGGCACCCGACGGCTACACGCTGCTGGTGGGCGCGGGCAACACGCATATCTTCGCGACCCTTCTGTACGACAAGGTGCCGTACGACCCGGTCAAGGACTATGACCCCATCATCAACTTCGTCAGAGTGCCCAACCTGCTCGTCGCGCGCTCGGGGTTCGCGCCCAAGACCGTCAAGGACATCGTTGCATACGGCAAGGCCAATCCCGGCAAGATCAACTGGGCCTCGTCGGGCAACGGCGCCGGCGGCCACCTGGCGCTGGTGCTGTTCGCGCAAAATGTCGGCATCAAGGTCGTGCACGTGCCGTACAAGGGCGCAGGTCCCGCGACGATCGGCGTGCTCGGTGGCGAATCCGACCTGCTGTTCGCCAACACGGGAGTTTTCATCTCCCACATCAAGGCGGGCCGCCTACGCGCGATAGCCGTGGCCGACAAGCAGCGTTTGGCCATATTGCCGGATCTGCCGACATTTCCCGAGGTCGGCTTCCCTGACGTCATCTCCGGCTCGTTCTACGGCCTGCTGGCGCCGGCCGGCACGCCGCGTCCGATCATCGACAAGCTGCATGCCGAGCTGGCGAAGATCATCCACTCGCCCGAATCGGTCAAGCGGCTGGCGGAGGTCGGCGCCTTCCCCGTGGCCGCCAAGCCCGAAGAGTTCGCCGCGTTCCTCAAGAAGGAAGTCGCGACCTGGGGGAAGATCGTGCGGGAGAACGGGATCAAGGCGAACTGATTCGCCCGCGCAACGGCTTATTTCCTGAAGCGCGCGACCACCGGCCCGGTGCGCCGCGCGCGGGACTTCACCTTCGGCCGGATCACCGGCGCCCAGCGGCCCAGGTCGGACAGCGCCTTCCACTCGGCCGTCTCGTGCAGGTTCTCGCTCGCGAGCATGTACAGCGCGGAGTAGACGAGGAATCCCTTTTCGTTCGGCGCCGCATCGCGAAAGCGTATGACCTCGCGCACGCCGTCGAGCTTGAGGATGTTCGGGATGTGATCGTGGTCGTAGATGTCGTTGAATTCGCCCTCGTCCTGCGGCGCGATCTCGAACGTGATGATCATGCAGAAAGGCGCATCGCCGGCGCCGGTTGATCCAGTAGCCATGACGGTCTTGATCCTCTTCGAATGAAGAAAGGGCGAAAGGGGTTCAATCCAGGCGTATGCCCAGGCGCTTGATCAGCGCGGCGTACTTCTTCAGATCGGCTCGTATCAGCGCATCGGATTGCGCCAGCGTTGGCAAATCCTCGAAGCGGCTCGTGCAGACGAAGCGTACTCGGGCGGAGCGGATCGCGACGGTCCTGCTGCGGAGGGCAATAGGGTCATCGGCCGTCTCCCGCACGGATGAGGCAGAATAGCACGCGGCTAGCCATGCTGGCCTTCGGATCTGGCACGCCCCGCCGGTGCAGGATCGGCAAGCGAAGGGGGATGGGCATGACGCAGGGTGAGGACAAGACGAGCATGACGGCGGAGACGGACGAGGCGCTCGCCTATACGCCGATGCACGCGCTGGCCGAGCGCCTGCGCGCGGGCACGTCGAGCGCAGCCGCGCTGCTCGACTGCTACCTGCAGCGAATCCATCGCTACGATGCGAAGCTGCACGCGTTCGTCTCGGTGTACGAGGACGAAGCGCGCATGGCTGCGGAGTCGGCCGATCGGGCGTTGCAGGCCGGCCGCAACCTCGGGCCGTTGCATGGCATTCCGATCGCACTCAAGGACCTGGTCGAGATCGAGGGGCTGACGACGACCGGCGGCTCGCTGTATTGGCGCGAACGCGTATCGACCGTGACCGCGACCATCGTGCGGCGTCTGATCGCGGCCGGCATGATCGTCCTGGGCAAGACGCACATGGTCGAGTTCGCCTTCGGCAGCTGGGGGACCAACACGACCATGGGCACGCCGTGGAACCCGTGGGACCTGCGCGTCCCCCGCACGCCGGGCGGATCGAGCAGCGGGTCGGGCGTGGCCGTGGCCGCTGCCCTGGCGCCGGCGGCGATCGGCAGCGACACCGGCGGGTCGGTGCGCATTCCGGCGAGCCTGTGCGGCATCGTCGGGTTGAAAACGACGGTCGGGCGCGTCAGCAATCACGGCACGCTGCGGCTGAGCGAAGCGCTCGACACGATCGGGCCGATGACGCGCGATGTCGAGGATGCGGCGCTGCTCTTCTCGGCCCTGCACGGCCCGGACATGAACGATCCGCAGACGCTGCATCACCCGCCGGCGGACGTGCTGACGGGTCTGAAGACGCCCGTGACCGGCTTGCGTCTCGCGGTGTTGCCGCAAGCAGATCTGGGCGAGATCGACGACGAAGTCGCTCGCGCCTTCGAGCTTGCGCTCGAGGTCTTCCGTGGGCTCGGCGTGCGCATCGATACGCTGCGGCTGCCGGTCGCGTTTGCGGCGCTGGCCGATCTCACCGGAAAGTTCATTGCCGCGGAAGGCCATGCGCTGCACCGCGGCTGGATCCATCGCGACGACCTGCCGTTCGATCCGGATGTGCGCGAACGGCTGCGCACCGGCAAGGCATTGTCGGCCGCGGACTACATCGATGTCATGGCGCGGCGGCAACGGCTGCGCCATGACGTCGACCGCATGCTGAGCGACTTCGACGCACTGCTGCTGCCGACCACGCCGCTTCCGCCCCTGCCGCTCACCGAGGTCGACCAGAACCAGGCGCCGATGAGCCGCCTCACGCGTCCGATCAATCTGCTGGACCTGTGCGCGTTGGCGCTGCCCTGCGGCTTCACCCGCGCGGGCCTGCCGATCTCGCTGCAGATCGTGGGTCGGGCCGGCGAGGAAGCGCGCATCCTGCGCATCGGCTGGGCGTTCGAGCACGCAACCGAGTGGCACTTGCGCCGGCCGTCGCTCGCCGCAGGCTGATCGACACGACATCCGAGACGATCGTCGAATCCGGTCGAATCAGGCTACGCGGAACTTATCGAGCGTTCCCTATTTCATGTCACGCTCGTCCCTCACCCCCAACCCCTCTCCCGGGGGGAGAGGGGAGCGTCGCGTCCGTATTGGACTGTCGTCCAATGCGGAACGATCAATAATCTCGACGTTGGGGCGCAACCCGACGTCCCGGCGCATAGCGTCGACCAACCAGCATGAGGCAGCCGGCTCTCCCGGCTCCCTCTCGCCAAAATTGCGTCCGTATTCCAGTTGAGCTAGACTTAGCTAACCCTAGGATAGGCGTGGAGCCCCCGGTGACCAAGATCAACATGCATGAAGCAAAGACCAAGCTGTCGCAATTGGTCGAAAAGGCAGAAGCCGGAGAGGAGATAATCATTGCTCGCTCCGGAAAACCAGTCGCCAGACTTTCCGCGGTGCACCCGGCCAAGGCGACACGGAAGCTGGGACTTCTGGACCGCAAGGGCTTCAAGATCCCCGACGATTTCAACAAACCCCTGCCCGCAGCGGTCGTGCGTGCGTTTGAAGGCAACAAGTAGTGCGATTGTTGCTGGACACGCATCTTCTGCTTTGGACCATGGCGAGCAGCAGGCGATTGGTGCCGACGGCGCGCAACCTGATCGAAGACCCGGACAACGACGTCTATTTCAGCGCAGCGAGCTTGTGGGAGATTTCGATCAAGAGCGGCCTGCGGCGAAAGGATTTCACTGTCGATCCGGAACTCCTCCAGCAAGCCTTGGCAGATTCCGGCTTTATCGAGTTGCCGGTAACGGGAGCACACGCGGTCGGCGTAGCGAATCTGCCGGCAATTCATCGCGATCCATTCGATCGGATCCTGATCGCCCAGTGCCTGCACGAACCGCTGATCCTGGTCACGAACGATACGGTGCTCGCAGGCTACGGCGCCGTTGTGCGTTTGGTGTGATCGCATGTGGCAGCGTAGACCTGGGCCGCCGACGGCGTGACTGGCGAACAGGATACGGTGACCGCCTTCACGAGCTCGGGATGCGTCGCCGCGAACACCATGACACTGATGCCGCCGCTCTCGCCTGCGACTAGCAACGAGCAACTTCGCAGTGAGTACGTCGATTCAGGGTATCTTTCGGGGATATCAATGGAGCCGATGGGAGCCAGGCCGATGTCGACCCAACCGACCGCCGCGCAAACCGCACTCGAACCCGCAGCGTATGCCGAGCACTTCGTGCCAATCGGCACGCTCGAGCTGCATGTTCAGGATTACGGCACTTCCGGAAAGGCGCCCGTCCTGTGTGTGCATGGGGGAGCCGCAAACGCACACTGGTACGATTTCGTCGCTCGCGGTTTCGAGCCGGACTACCACGTGCGCGCGGTCGATCTGCGCGGCCACGGCGACAGCGAGTGGGACACATCCGCCCCGCCCGACTACAGCTACAAGCGCCATGCGGCGGATATCCACGAGCTCACCGAAAAGCTCGATCTGCGCGATTTCGTCCTGATCGGACATTCGATGGGCGGGATGGTGTCCAGCGTATATGCCGCGACCTACCCTGGCCGCGCCAGGGCCTTCATCGTGGTGGATTCGAACCTCGTGATGACACCCGAGCGGATCGCCGGATTCAACGCCGTCGGAAGTCGCGCAGGCCGGGAATACGCCAGCCAGGAGGAGTTCATCGCCAACTACCGCGTGCGTCCCAGCGGCAGCACGGCCGCTCCCCGGATGCTGCGCCATATCGCGCAACACAGTGGACGCCGCTTCGACGATGGCCGCTGGCGCCACAAGGTCGATCGCAACGTGTATGCAAGCCGTGAGCTCTTCGACAGCCTCGCCCTGTGGAACCACATCAGGATTCCGTCGCTTCTGATGAAGGCCGCGAACAGCACGCGCATGACGCCCGAGGCGATCGCCGAAGTCCGGTCCCGTGCGCCGCAGGTGCAGCTCGCCCTGATTCCCGACAGCGATCACCACATCACGCTGGACAACCCGGCGGGCTTCGTTCAGGTCGCAAGGAAGTTTCTGGACTCGATCGCCTAGCGTGGCGAATCGTAAATTCGTCGTAATTCGTCATTCCCGCGCACGCGGGAATCCAGAACGAGACTCCGCCTGGACCCCCGCGTTCGCGGGGGTGACGAACTTCTGACTCAGGACACCAGCGCTCCATGCCTGAGCGTTGACTGCCCTTCCCGGGCCCGGGATACTTGCCCAGGCACGTATGTTTCCCCAGACAAAGGCGCCGCGATGACCGATCTCGAGCTGCTGGAAGAGTTGAAGAAGATCGATACGCCGACCATCACCAACGTGGTCGCCACCTATCCAGGCCGCCCGCTTTGCCTGGAGATCTACCATCCCTGGAACGAGAACTGGTATACGAACAACACGCTGTCATGCTGGTATCCGGAGATGGGTCCGATCGCCGGCTACGCAGTGACGTGCACTTACGGTCTGCCTGATCCGAGCTTCAAGAACCTCACGCTGGTGAACGTGCTGGAAGCGATGGACAAGCTCGGCAAGCCTTCCATTTTCTGTTTCCAGCAGAAGTTTCCTGCCGAGATCGCCGACAAAGTCGGTCTTTCCGGCGGCAACATGACCTCTTCGATGCGTGCCTGCGGGGCGATCGGCGCGATCTCCAACGGACCTTCGCGCGACATCCACGAAATCCGGCCGATGAGCTTCCAGTACCTGACTCGCGGCATCTGCGCAGGCCACGGGCCGCAGGCCGTCCATGCGGTGCAGGTGCCGGTCAGCATCGCCGGCATGGACGTGGCGCCCGGCGAGATCGTCCACATGGACGAGAACGGCGCGGTGAAGTTTCCGGCCGATCGCCTGGAAGAAGTAGTCCGCAACGCCAAGGCGCTGCTTGCCGAAGAGGACGAGCGCGTCGGGCAGCTGCTCGAGGCACGCGGGCTCGACGCGGTCAAGGCCATCATGGCCGGGCATCAGTACCTGAAGAAGTAAGCGGCGCGCGGCCGGCTCACACCATTGCGCCAGAGGTGCCGGGCCGCCGGCGCCGATGAGAACGAACGGCCCTCGGTTTCACTGGATCTTGACGCCGGCATCCTTTACCACCTTGGTCCAGCGTGCAAGCTCGCTGCGGGTCCACTCGCGCAGTTCCTGCGGCGTGCTGCCGACCGGCTCCATGCCGAGCGCCTCGACGTGCTTGACGAACTCGGCGTCCGCCAGCGCTCGCTTCATCTCGGCATTGAGCTTATCGACGATCGCCTCCGGCGTGCCGGCGGGCGCAACGATTCCATACCAGCCGTTGTTGGTGAAACCCGGGATGAACTCGCTGATCGTGGGGACATCGGGAAAGCTGCTCACCCGGGTGGCATGGCCTGTCACGATGGCGTGGGCCTTGCCTGCCCTGACCTGCGCCTGAGTGCCCGTCACGCTGCCCACGAAAACCTGGATGCGGCTCGCCAGCAGATCGATCATGGCCGGACCGGCGCCCTTGTAAGGCACGTGTGTGAACTTGGCGCCTGTCGCCACGTTCAGAAACGCCACCGTGAGGTGGCCGAGCGAGCCGAATCCGGGCGTGCCGAAGTTGGCCTTGCCCGGGGTCTTCGCGAGCTCGATGAGCTCGGGGAAGCTTTTTGCCGGCACGGACGGGTGCACGACGATCAGTTGCGGCACATAGGCAGCGAGGCCCACGTGTGCGAAATCCTTCACCGAGTCGTAGTCGAGCTTGGCGCCGGAAGCAGGATTGGTGGTCATTCCGGAGGAAGCACCCAGCAGCAGCGTGTAGCCGTCCGGCGCGGCCTTGGCGCCGAGCGTATGTGCGATCGCGGTGCCGGCGCCGGGGCGGTTGTCGCAGACCACCGGCACACCGAATTTGTCCGAGAGCCACGCCCCGTACGTTCGGGCAAGCGGATCGGCGGAACCGCCGGGCGGAAACGGCACGATCAGCCGAATCGGCTTGGTCGGGTAGGCGATCTCGGCTGCGTGAGTTGCTGCGGCTGCAGCGAGCAGCGCGACAGCTGCGAAAACGATGCTCGACATCGAACGCGCCAACATGGTTATCTCTTCTCCACGGGGTGGTATGGAAATCAGAACCTTTTTTGGGTCGAACCGCAAGCCATCCGCCGCCTGACCGATCGATCGCTGCGGCACTTTGATGCGAAAGCAGTACAGATGCAGGGCGCAATCTGCGAATGCGCCGTGAAATCCGTGTGCGCAGCGCCGCGCCGGCATGGCAGAATGCGCCGAAGATACGCGGTGTCGAACCGCATGCGGGGGAAAGGACCATGAGTCTGGAGAATCGAACTGTCGTCGTCACGGGTGCGGCCGGCAATCTGGGCAAGGCCGTGGCCAACGCGTTCGCCGGCCTGGGCGCAAACCTGGTGCTGGTGGATCTCGAACGCAAGCACCTCGAGCGCGCGTTCGAAGCCGAGAACGATCACCGTTCATTCGCGCCCGCGAATCTGCTCGAGATGTCCGCTGCGACTGGCGTCGCTCGAGCTGCAATCGCACGCTTCGGGCGCATCGATGTGCTGTGCAATATCGCCGGCGGTTTCCGCATGGGCGAGAGTGTGCACGAGACATCCGACGAGAACTGGAACTTCCTGTTCGACATCAACACGCGCACGCTGCTGCACGCGGTGCGTGCGGTCGTCCCGCACATGCTGGCAGCGGGCGGCGGCAAGATCGTCAACGTGGGCGCTTTCGCCGCGCAGAAGGGCGTGGCGCAGATGGGTGCCTACACCGCGTCGAAGGCCACGGTGATCCGCATGACGGAAGCCATGGCGGCGGAGCTGCGCGAGAAGAACATCAACGTCAATTGCGTGCTGCCGACCATCATCGACACGCCCGAGAACCGCACCGCGATGCCCAAGGCCGATCCGGCGAAGTGGGTCGCGCCCTCGGACCTCGCCAACGTGATCGTGTTTCTGGCCTCGGATGCGGCCCGCGCCGTGCACGGTGCGGCCGTGCCCGTGACCGCTCTGAGCTGATTGCCCGTCCAGCGGCTCGACCCTGCAGCCGGCCGAAAACGCAAAGGAAGGCACCGTGGCGAGGATCCGCATCTCCCTCATCGGTGAGCTTTACGATTGCGTCAAACCGCTCTTCGACGCCACCCTACGGCCCGAAGGCGTGGAGCTTGCCGTTACGCGCCTGCCTTCGCCGGAGGCGATGCGCAGGCAGTTGACGGCCTGGGAGTTCGACATCTGCGAAATGGCGTTCGGCGCCTACCTGATCGCGAGAGCCCAGGGGGCCGACGTGAGCGCAATTCCCGTATTTCCGCGGCGGGCGTTCTTCCACACCCATTTCATGTGTCATCCGGGCGCCGGGATCGACGGCCCGCGCGACCTCGCCCGCAAGCGGATCGGTGTTGCCGAATACGTTCAATCCGCCACCGTCTGGGCACGCGGAATCCTCGAGCACGATTTCGGCATGGATTCCCGCAAGGCGCAGTGGTACGTCGAGCGCGCCGGTTCGCACAGCACCGGCGAAGTGCTCGGGTTCGAACCTCCGCACGATGTTTCCGTGCGCCAGACCCCTGGAGGCAAGAGCCTGGTCGCGATGCTGGCTGCGGGAGCGCTCGACATGGCCCTGGTCGGCGAAAACGCGCAAGCCCAAGCCGGTCATGTGCTGCGCCCCCTGTTCGCGGACGCGATCGCCGAAGGCCGGCGCTTCCACGACGCGCACGGCTATGTTCCAGCGAACCACACCTACATGGTTCGCGGCAGCCTCGCTCGCGAGCATCCGGCGCTGCTCGCGAATATCTATCGGGCGTTTGGTGAGTCCAAGATGCTCGCTCGACAATCGCTGCCGCATGAACGCCCGCAAGGTCTGCTGTTCGGCAACGAACGGCTCGCCCGGTCGTGCGAATCGTTCGCCGGCGATCCCTTTGCCTATGGCATCGGCGCGAATCAACCGATGCTGGAAGCGATCGTTGCGCTATGTCAGGAGCAAGGGCTCATCGGCGAGCAGCCATCGATCCGGGAGCTTTTCGTTCCCGGGACAGAATGACCGGATGCAAGGGACCAGGGTCACGTCCTGCCGCTTGCCTGAACCGAACCATCGAATCCCTGACCCCATCGCCCTGACTCAATCGCCGAGCATCGATACGGAGGAACCCATGACTTATACACTGATCGCGCGATGTCCTCGCAGCGGTCGCCTGGGCATCGCGACCGCGAGCCATACCATGGCGATCGGTGCGTACTGCGACGGCGCCGTGCGTCCCAATGTCGGTGCCACCATGACCCAGGGCGCACCGCTCCAGCGCAACAATCGCCTTGCGATCAACTCGCTCGCCCTTGGCGCCACACCGGTGCTAGCGCTCGCCGCGCTCAGGCAAAACGACGAGCACTTCGAATACCGGCAAATCGCCATTCTCGACCGCGAAGGCACGGCGGTGGCGCACACGGGCTCGCAGGTGCGAGGGATCAAAGCGCAGCGGGTCGGCAGCGGCTTCGCAGCAATCGGCTGCATGCTCGCAGCCGAGAACGTTCTGGACGCGATGATCGCCGGCTTCGAGTCGCGGAAGGAAGCGGAATTCGACGAGCGTTTGCTCCGCGCGCTGGAAGCAGGTCGAGACGCGGGGGGACTGAGAGGAGCCAAGGGCGCGTTGCCGGAGCGCGCCGCCGCCGTTATCGTGTGGCACAAGCAGGATTACTCCGAGCTCGACCTCCGGGTCGATCTGAAGGACGGCGCGATCGCCGCGCTGCGCGCCATGTACGCCGACTACAAGCCGACCGCCGAATATTACGAAGAGCGCGCACGGCATCCGCGCAACGCGCTTCCGGCCATGGAGTTCGCGGACATGCTGAAGAAGAAGCAGGAGGCGTCATGACCTATTCGATCATCGCGCGCTGCCCGCGCACCGGACGCTTCGGCGTCTGCACCACCACCTTCTCGCTCGCGTGCGGCCGGCGCAACGAGAGCCTGCGTCCCAACGTCGGCGTGAGCAAGTCGCAGGCGTTCTATCTGCGCCGTGTCGATCCTTTCGTGCTCAACATGCTCGCCCAGGGTCATACCCCCGCTTGCATCGCGAAGCTGCTCGAAGCGGACGATCCGGATTTCGACTACCGCCAGTTCGCGATCATCGACCGCGAAAGCAACGTGTACGCGCATACCGGACCGAAGATCGGCCAGTGGGCGGGGCACAAGACCGGGCCGTATTACGCGGCGTACGGCAACGGCCTCGCGGGAGCGGAGACGGTCGATGGCATCGTCGCGGGTTTCATGTCCGATCCGGATGTGCCGCTGGAAGAGCGCCTGATGCGAGGCATCGAAGGCGGGCGCGACGCGGGCGGCCAGCGTTTCAAAGGCATGCGCCGCCCCGAGCGCTCGGGGTGGCTGCGCGTCGTCGGTCAGCTCGACTGGCCGCAGATCGATCTTCGCGTCGACATGCACGACAACACCGTCGCCGAGCTGCGGCGGATTTTCGAGGTTTTCAAGCGCTACGACACCTACTACCAGGAATGCTCGCGCGACCCGCGCAACGCGAAACCGGAGGAGGAAGTCACCTGCGAGCTCTGAACGCGTTCTGTGTCGCGCGCATGCGCCCAGGGCGCCGCTTCACGCAGGAATGATCCGGCCGGCACGCATCTCGTCCCACAGCCGCGGAAACATCTCCTCGGTATCGACGCACTCGTGAAACCCGTAGCGCCTCGCCTTGGCGGTACTCGAGATGACATCGTACTCGGGCGTGAAGACGAAATCCCCGTAAGCCCAGTTGACGATCTGCTGGTAGCTGTGCGGTCGCAGACCATGCTTCGCGACGATCCTGTCCCACACCGGCCCCTTGTCCGCCATGAACTTCACCAGGCTCAGTTGACGGCGCGGCCCCGTCTCCATGCCGAAGTATTGCGCGATCTTCGGCCAGGTATGCGCCCAGCGGATCAGGTCTCCGTTGGTGATGTTGAACGCCTCGTTGGCGCAGTTCGGCGCGGTCGCCATCCATACCACCGCGCGCGCCAGCAGTCCGGAATCGGTGCATTGATAGAGCGCGGTATAGTTCCCCGGCGTGCCCGGATGGCACAGCGGCAAGCCGAGCTCCTTGCAGATCGCCGCGTAGATGGCGATCACCAGGGTGAGATTGCTGTGATTACCCAATGCGAAACCGCTGATCCCGTGCGGCCTGGCGGAGGAGTACGTCCAGCGCTTTCCTCTCTGCCGCTCGACCAGGTAATCCCACTGGTCGTAGTAGAAATTGGGCGGCATGTGGCGAGGGTCGTCCTCCACGGCCGGCGTCTTGAACGGCCCGAGATGCATGCCGTACCACTTCGTGCCGTGCATGACATGGACGTGCTCCAGGCCAACGGCAATCGGCTCGATCGTTTCGACCAGGTTGCGCAGCAGCGCGAGATTGTCGATCGCTGCCTGCACGAGCTCCCGGTTCGCAGCCAGGGCCGCGAAGAAGATATGCGTTACATCGTTCAGCCCGCCCAGCTTCTCCCTGCAATCGGCCGGATTCATCAGATCGACGCTGATGTGGCGATACGTGCCCTCGACGTCCGGCGTGCGGCGCGACAGCGCGACGATCTCCCACCCGCCGATCGCGAGAAGGTGCCTGAGCAGGTTTCGCCCCACCAGTCCGGTTGCACCCGCGATCAGTGCTTTCCTGTTTGCCATGCGCCTTCCTCGCTGGATTCCGATCGACGCGGCGTCAGGCAGTCTTGGCGAGCGTCAGCTTCACCAGTGCGTCGGCACGCGCGCTCTGCTCCAAGCCGCGGCAGGTATCGATCATCGATTCGTATTGCCCTGCAGGGATCGGCAAGCTGGGTATCACTTCGCGCAGCCGGCTGACGAGCCCGTCGTAGTCCCAGATGAACTCGCGCCCGGTGGATTGCCTGGTGTAGCTCTTGCCGTCCTTGGTGAACACGGTGATGCGCGGGCCGAACAGCGTCATCTGGTGCGATGGAATGATCTTCACGCGCTGCATCAGCTCGAGCACTTCGGGCGGATCGTCCTTGGCGTCGAGCTTGCGACCGCGCGTTGCGGGATAGCCGCGCTCGACCACGCCGTAAGCGGTGAAATACGCGGTTCCGCCTTGGCGCGCTGCACCGTCTTCGCGCCGGCTGGGAAAGGCGGGACTCGGATATTGCGTCTCCAGCCAGTTCACCACCGCTTCGACCCGATCCACGTCCTGGTAGCGGATACCGTTCTCCTCGCACAGCCTGGCCGTTACGTCGATGTGGGCGATGTTGTAACCGGCGATGTAGTAGATGCGATACAGCGTCTCGAGGAACATCCATTCCTTGCCGAGATTGTCCGTGACCTTGTCGAGACTTGCGCGCGTGTCGCCGGTGAAACTGTAGGTCAGCCTACCGTCGTTGTTGCCGGTATAGGCCTGATAGAAACCGGCATCGCCTTCGAGCACCGACTCGCCGCCCACGTGCCCGGGCTGTGCGAGCGCGACGGCGAGCATGGCGTTACGTGTGGCCGCCCCTTCTCGCAGTGGCGTGCCGCCACATCGTGCCGCTTCGAGATTGCTCGCAGCGAGGCTCGCGCACAATGCGATCGTGCTGTTGATCTGGTCTTCGCCATAACCCATCACCTTGGCGGCGGCCACCGCGGCGCCGAAGATGCCGAAGACCGGGCCTGGGTGGAAGCCGCGCGACATCACGGTCGGAATGAATTCCGCCGCCATGCGCTCCATCACTTCGTAGCCTGCCGCCACGCCGGCGAGATACGCCTTGCCCGAGGCCCCCGACGACTCCGCCGCCACCAGCGCCGCGGGAATGATCGCCGTATTGGGATGCGTGAGCATGCGAAACGTGTCGTACTTGCCGCCGGCAAGCGCCAGTTCCGAGTTCGCGAATGCGGCGCCGCCCCTGGTCACCAGGGTGCCGTCGGTCATGATGCTCGCACCCTTGCGTACGCCCGCCTCTTCGTCGGCGATCATCCGCACGGCCTGTCTGCCGGCGTTGGTTTGCGAACCGATCAGCACCGACGTGAGCGCGTGCAAGGTGACGCCTTTGGCACGATCGACGACCGCGGGCGGAAGGTCTTCGTAACGCAAGCCCGCGGCAAATTGCGCCAGCCGGCGGCTCAGGGATGCCATGATCGATCCTCCATTCGTGCAGCTGCCGGCGCGCTTGCGCCAGCCGTTCCAGCGTTATAGCCTACCGAGCGCGCATTCTGCGACCTTCCACGATAACCGTCCTGCCCCGGATCCGGCACGGCGGGCAGGCAGCGCCCGCGAGAGCTCACACACGAACGAGACCACAAGGAACCGCTCGATGGCCATCAAGATTCTGTTCGCCCCGAATCACCCGCAACCCATCCTCGCCGTTGCGCTGGCGCTGAAACCGCCGGAGTTCGACCTCATGATCCATGACCACGGCACGCCCGAGTACTACCGTGCCGCGGAGGAGGCCGACTATTACCTCGGCATGACGCGCAACATCGACGCGAAATTCTTCGCGCTAGCGAAGAAGATGCGTCTGGTGCAGCTGCTGAGCGCCGGTTACGACCGGGCCGATGTCGCAGCAGCCCGGAAAGCCGGCATACCGATCGCCAACAACGGCGGCGCCAATGCGATCGCCGTAGCCGAGCATACCCTGATGCTGATGCTGGCGACGCTGAAGAAGCTCACCGGCCTGCATGCCGACGTGAGCGCGGGCCAGTGGCGCTCGGGCGCATCCGGCAAGGCGCCGGTGCACGAGCTGCGCGGCAAGCGGCTCGGCATCGTCGGCCTGGGCAACATCGGCAAGAAGGTGGCACGGCGCGCGGCCGCGTTCGACGTCGATATCCAGTACTACGATATCGCGCGCCTGTCCGAGGACGAGGAGGATGCTTTGGGCGTGCGATTCGTGCTCTTCACCGAGCTGCTGCGCACCTCCGACATCGTGACCCTGCACGTGCCGCTCGACGACACCACGCGCAACCTGATCGGCGTCGCCGAGTTGGCGCTGATGAAACCGACGGCCGTGCTGATCAATACCTGCCGCGGTCCGGTCGTGAACGAGAGCGCCGTGCACGATGCGCTGAAGGCGAATCGAATTGCCATGGCCGGACTCGACGTCATGACCGAGGAGCCGCCCAAGCCGGAGAATCCGCTGTTCGTGCTGTCGAACGTCATCCTGACACCGCACGCGGCCGGACCGACGGTGGAGAACTGGACCGATCGCTTTCGCAACGGCTTCGACAACATCCAGCGGGTACACGGGGGACGTAAGCCGAAGTGGGTGATCCCGGAGCTGCAGGACATCGTGAAGTAGACATGGCCGACAATCCCGGACGCATCGAGACCATGCGGCGCATGAAGCACTTGCGGAAAGCCGGCCAGCAGTGCCTCGGCAATCCCGGCCGCCAGCGGAAACGACTTCGACGTAAGCTTCCGCTCGGCGCGGCCGCGCTGCTCACCCTGGCGTGCAACGTTCACGCCGCGGACAGCTGGCCCTCACGCCCGGTCCGACTGATCGCACCGTTTCCCGCTGGCAGTTCGGTGGATGCCGCCGCGCGCGCCATCACGCCGACGGTCAGCGAAGCCCTCGGCCAATCCATCGTCATCGACAATCGCGCCGGCGCCAGCGGCGCCAGCGGCGTCGAGATCGGCGCGCGTGCTGCGCCCGACGGTTACACCCTCACCGCTGGCACCACCAGCACGCATGCCCTGTCGAAGGCGCTGAATCCGCATCTGGGCTACGACCCCGAGAAGGATTTCGTGCCGATCACCCTGATCGGCCACCTGCCCTACATTCTCGCCGTGAATCCGTCGGTCGCCGCGTCCAGTCTGCAGGAGCTGATCGCCCTGGCGAAATCCAAGCCTGCACAGATCCGCTACACAACGGTCGGCAATGCCAGCATGGCGCGGCTCGGCGGAGAGCTGCTGTCGAACCTGACCGGCATTCAGATCACGCCGATCGCGTACAAGAGCTCGGCGCAATCCGTGGTCGACACCGTCGCCGGACGCATCGAGCTGCAATTCGGCACCATGGCTCCCGTGCTGCCGCACGTACGCTCGGGCAGACTGCGCGCGCTGGCTGTCACCGGCGGCAAACGCTCGCCGGCATTGCCCGATGTGCCCACGGTGCAGGAAGCAGGCATCGGGAATTTCGAAGTGACGCTGTGGCTCGCGGTATTCGCGCCTGATCAGACGCCGAAGCCGATCGTCGAACGCCTCAACCGCGAGCTCACGACGGCGATCGCCGCGCCGCAAGTGCGCGATGCGCTGATGACTCAAGGCTTGCAGCCGCAAACCACGACATCCGCGGAATTGACGCGCTACCTCTCGGCGCAGATCGCGAAATGGACCGAGGTTGCGCGCAAGGCCAACCTCAAACCGCAATAGCGTCCCCGCATTCGGTCCCGCGTCACTTCCTGCGCGTCCGGACGGCCTGCATGCGCTTGGTGCCGCCCGGCAACGGCAGCGCGGTCTTGTACTTCACCTGCTTGAGCGCAAAGCTCGACTTGATGTTCCCGACGCCGGGTATGCGGGAAAGGAAGTCGACGATGAAGCGCTCCAGCGCCTGCACGTCGGAAACGACCACGCGCAAGAGATAGTCCGAATCCCCGGTCATCAGGTAGCACTCCATGACCTCCGGCCGCGCCGCGATCTCGCGTTCGAACACTTCGAGCGCGGATTCGACCTGGCGCTCCAGGCGCACCTGGATGAAGACCGATACGGTGAGTCCGAGCGCGAGCGTATCCAGCAGCGTGACGTGGCGCTTGATGTAGCCGCTTTCCTCCAGCCGGCGGACACGGGCGAGACACGGAGACGGCGAGAGGTGAACAGCGCGCGCCAGCTCGACATTGCTGATGCGCGCGTTTTCCTGCAACCGTCGCAGGATGTTCCAGTCGACGGCATCAAGCGTGTCTTGCGGCATGATCGTCCGAAACTCCGTTCGTTACCAGCATTATATGCGGCACGCAGGCCACTCCTCGCTCGCTTTCGAAACCAAGTACCGGGCTTGCGGCCCTATCATGGCCGGATTCCGAGCAGCGAGAGAGTTGCCATGACCGACCTGTCCGAGATTGCCTCCGCATTCTGGCGCGTGATTCCCGCCGACCCCGATCCGGGGGAGACGCGCGAATGGCTCGATGCGTTCGAATCGATGCTCGCCGCGGAAGGGACCGAGCGCGCGACATTCATACTCCGGGCGCTGCTGGACCAGGCGCGCGCGAAAGGCGTGAAGCTGCCGCCGGTTTTCAATACGCCTTACTGCAACACCATCCCGCTCTCCGAGCAGCCGCAGTACCCCGGCCACAGCGAGATCGAACAGCGCCTGATCGGGCTGGTGCGCTGGAATGCGCTGGCGATGGTCGTGCGGGCGAACTCGGCGCACGCGGAGCTGGGCGGCCACATCGCGAGCTACGCTTCCGCAGCCGACCTGTTCGAGGTCGGCTTCAATCATTTCTTCCGGGCCGGCCAGACGGGCGATCTGGTTTACTTCCAGCCGCACTCGGCGCCGGGCGTCTACGCGCGGGCCTACCTCGAGGGGCGGCTGAGCGAAGAGCAACTCGCGAACTACCGGCGCGAGACCGGCGGCAAGGGTCTCACCTCCTACTGCCATCCGTATCTCATGCCCGGGTTCTGGCAGTTCCCCACCGGCTCGATGGGGCTCGGGCCGATCACCGCGGTCCATCAGGCGCGCTTCATGCGCTATCTCGCCAATCGCGGTTTGCTCGATACGTCCGGGCGCAAGGTCTGGGCGTTCGTGGGCGACGGCGAAATGGACGAGCCCGAGGCGCTCGCCGGACTTTCGCTCGCGGCGCGCGAAGGGCTCGACAACCTGATCTTCGTCGTCAACTGCAATCTGCAACGCCTCGACGGGCCGGTACGCGGCAACGGCTCGATCGTGCAGGAGCTGGAGGGACTTTTCGCCGGCGCGGGCTGGAACGTCGTCAAGGTCCTGTGGGGCTCGGACTGGGATGCGCTCTTTGCCCGCGACCGCGAGCAGGTGATCCTCAAGCGGCTGCACGAGACGGTGGACGGCGAGTTCCAGAAATACGCCGCGACCGACGGCCGCTTCAACCGCGAGAACTTCTTCAACAAGTATCCGGAGCTGCAGGCGATCGTCGCACACATGTCGGACGACGACATCGATCGCCTGCGCCGCGGCGGCCACGATCCGGTCAAGATCTACGCGGCCTATTCGGCGGCGGTTTCGCATCGCGGCCAGCCGACGGTCATCCTTGCGCAAACCAAGAAGGGCTACGGCATGGGTCACTGGGGGCAAGGCCGCATGACCACCCATTCACAGAAGAAGCTCGACGCCGAAGCGCTGAAGGAATTTCGCGACCGCTTCGCCTTGGCGCTCGGCGACGAGCAGGTCACCGCCGCGGCGTTCCACCGCCCGCCGCCCGAATCGCAGGAGATGCGCTACCTGCATGCGCGCCGCCAGGCGCTCGGAGGCTATCTGCCCGAGCGCATCGGACGCGGACCCGAGCTCGCCGTTCCCGATCTCGCCGCGATAGCCGCGATGCTCGAGCGCTCGACGGGGCGCGAGCAATCGACTACGACGGTGTTCGTCAACATCCTGTCGCAACTCCTGCGCGATGCGACCCTCGGCAAACGCATCGTTCCGATCGTGGCCGACGAGGCGCGCACCTTCGGCATGCAATCGCTGTTCCGCCAGGTCGGCATCTACGCATCACTGGGTCAGCTCTACGAGCCCGAAGACCACGACGAGCTGCTCTACTACCGCGAGGCGCGCGACGGGCAGATCCTCGAGGAAGGCATCACCGAGGCGGGCGCCATGGCCTCCTGGATTGCGGCGGCCACGAGCTACAGCACGCACGGCACGCCCATGCTGCCGTTCTACACCTTCTATTCGATGTTCGGATTCCAGCGCATCGGCGACCTGGCCTGGCAGGCCGGCGACTCGCGCGCCCGGGGCTTTCTCATCGGCGCGACGGCCGGCCGCACCACGCTCGCCGGCGAAGGCTTGCAGCATCAGGATGGGTCGAGCCAGCTGATCGCATCCACCATTCCGAATTGCGTCGCCTACGACCCGTGCTTCGGCTACGAGCTCGCCGTCATCGTCCAGGATGGCATGCGGCGCATGCTCGCGGCGCAGGAGGATGTCTTCTACTACGTGACCGTGAGCAACGAGAACTACGCGCAGCCGCGCTTGCCCGAAAGCGCGGAGGAAGGCATCCGGCGGGGCATGTATCTGCTGCGGCGCTCGGAGCTCGCGGGCGATACCGAGCGGGATGATATCAAGCGGGATGGTGCCAAGCGGGACGATACCAAGCGGGACGATACCAAGCGGGCCGATACCAAGCGGAGCGATGCCAAGCGGGGCGATGCCAAGCACAGCGATGCCAAGCGCCCGGCCGTACAGCTCCTCGGCAGCGGGCCGATCCTGCGCGAATCGCTTGCGGCGGCCGAGCTGCTCGAACGCGACTGGGGCGTTGCCGCGCACGTCTGGAGTGTCACGAGCTTCACCGAACTGCGCCGTGATGGCGCAGCCGCGGCGCGTGCCCGCCGCCTCGATCCGGCTTCGACACGCGAAAGCTACGTCGCGCGCTGTCTTGCGCCCACGCGCGGGCCGGTCATCGCCGCATCGGACTACGTGTCGGCGGTCGCGGATCTCATTCGCCCCTGGGTGCCGCGCCGCTATGTCGCGCTCGGCACCGACGGCTATGGCCGCAGCGACACGCGGGTGGCGCTGCGCCGCTTCTTCGAAGTCGACCGCCACAGCATCGTCGTGGCCGCGCTGTCCGCGCTGGCCGATGAGGGCAGCATCGAGCGCGATCGGGTCGCGGCGGCCATCGCAACCTACGAGATCGATGCCGCGCGGCCGGACCCGTGGACCATATAGCCCATTCCCCTCCTCTCATGAGGAGGGGTGTCGGCGCAGCCGACGGGGTGGTGTGGGTTTGGATGCGCGATCAACCACCCCGTCCGCGCTGTCCGCGTCCCGCCCCTCCTCGCCAAGGAGGGGAGTATTCAAGCGCACCCTCCTCTACACGAGGAGGGTTGCGCGCTGCGCCTGCGCGCCATCCCCGCGACCGCGAGCAACCCAGCGAGCATGAGTGCGTAAGTTTCCGGTTCGGGAATCGCGGCAATTCGCAGGACCTCGCCGGTTCCCGCCTGCGAGCCGAAGTTGGATACATAGAAAGCGCCGTCCGGACCGATGGCCAGGCCGGTTGCATGCTCGAGCCCGTCGCTGTAGATCGTCGTGCGCGACCCATCGGGTGCGATTCGCGTCAACGCGCCCGCATCGCCCGGAACCTGCAAGCCGTTCGCGTCGAACTCGAGCACGCAAAGGCTGCCGTCACTGCCGAATTCCAGCGAGGTGATTTGAGTGAAGCCGCTTGCGAACGTCGATACGTCCCCGTCCGGCTGGACTTGGTAGATCTGCGCGGCCCCGGGCGTAAAGGGAAAGCCGGTCAACTGGCCGACGTAATAGTTGCCGTCCGGCCCGACTGCCAGTCCGGTCGGAACGGCATCCCAGGGAAATCCGCCGCCGATATCGCGCCCGGGAAACGTCGCGATGGTCGAGATCGCTCCGTTCGGTGCGATGCTCAAAAGCGAATTTCCGCCCGCGTCGGTGACCACCAGTGCGCCATTGTGGGCAACGGTGTTCCACGGGTTGCTGTCGAGCGGTCCGCCTGCCGGATTGTGGAGCGCTTCGTGGCCGGACACGTCATGCGAAACGCCGAGCGATGCGACGCGTCCGAGCCCGATTCCGTTGGGCGCGAGATCGGTCGAGCGCACCGTCGGATTGACGCCCGCGCCAATGGTGGCGAAGAGCGTGCCGTTCGCGCCGAAGGTCACGTCGCTCGGCCCGATGGTCTCGAGTGTATCGCTGGCATAGATCGAAGGCAGTCCCGTCAATACGCGCGTCTGCGCGCGATTGAAATAGCGCGTGATGGAACCGCTCTGCGTGAAGATGTTCGGAACGCCGCGAACGAGCGTGGACGGTCCTGCACCGGACGGGATTCCGGCCTCGGCGATATAGAGCGAACCGGCGGGCAGGCGCCTGGATTCGTCCATCAACACGAAGAAAGGACCAGCCATGCTCGAGCGGCATTCGTCTTTGCAAGGACACGCGGCCGACTCCCGGCGCGTCATCGGATCACTCGCACGATCGTCGCTGACAGTGGCAGGCGTGCTTGCCTGCGCCGCGGTGTCTGCTGCCGACTACACCGGCTCCGTGATCGCCAACGGGGCTTCTCGCCCGGAAGCAAAGCGCTCCTTGGCGACAGGCAGAGCAGCTCACAGCAAACATCAATCCTGTCGCGTCGTTTCCTATTTCCGCCGTTTTACGCAATCGTTGCGTGCCCCCTCTTCTCGAGTCCCGACGCGGGCGCCAACTTTCGCCGAATCTACGATTTCCTGCGCGCAGCTGCGCCAGAACACGACGGTAGAAATTCGTTGTCGTAGAGGGGTGGTATTCGATGGCCCTCGGCGTTCGCATCAGTGCATGTTCTTCGGGCGACAATGCGTTGACCGCAAACCAGCGCTTCTACGCAGTCATTCGTCCTGTGTGCCCAGGTGCGGTCAAGCGCGGCTGGAAAGGGTGGAAGGCGTCATAGCCATTTAAAGGGTTCTTGGCACGGGCAGTCATGGACTTCCGTGCACCCAATCCCATACCCGCAGATACCCGATAGCCAAATCGCGAGCCCCGAATCCTCGTATGGCGGCGGCTTCCAGAAACGAGGTGGAAAATCGGGTCTAATCGGGTATTATTGGGTATGGAACCGGATATGAGGGCCCCCCGGGCATGAGGGAGCCCAAGCTCGCACTCGGCCCCGACCTCGTGAAGCTCATCGCCGAAATCGATGAGTTCAAAGGGAGGTGGGAGGCCCTTAAGACGCTCTCACCAGACCGCCTCAGCGCACTCCGCAAGGTGGCCACCATCGAGAGCGTCGGCTCCTCTACGCGCATCGAGGGCGCGACGCTATCGGATGCCGAGGTCGAGGACCTACTCTCACGGGCGATCTCCATTAAG
>WHTS01000089.1 GCA_009377585.1 Betaproteobacteria bacterium | reverse complement strand
GCGCGGTCGCGACCGTCGGAGGAATCGCTGCACGAGGCGCGCAAGCAGGTCAAGTATCTGGAGCTCGTGCTGGAGCCCTTTCAGGCGGCAAGATCCTCTCCTCGGCTGGCGCGCGCCATAAAGGTAACCGAGGCGATCGAGGAGGACCTGGGACGCGCGCACGACCTCGCCGTGCTGCGGGCGCGCATCGGTCCGATGATCCGGGGCAGGCAGAAGGATGGCGAGGCGTTGCTCCTGCGCCTCGATGCGCGCCGCAACGCGCTGGATGACCGCGCACTGAAGGTCGGCCGCCGCTTCTATGCAAGGCGTCCGCAGGACTTCGCTCGCAAACTGCGTCCGTCGCTCGCAATGTGATTCGACCGTGGCAGGATGGCGTCGCAGCATTCCGCTGCACGAGGAGCCACGCAGGAAAAAGAAAGAGCCCGCAAGCGACGGGCTCGAAAAGAGCGCCGGAGGAGGAAGGCGCTCGTGGGTGCGATGGGGAGCACTCACGCCATGACTGTAGTGGCAATAGATGACAGCATTGCTGCAGAGGTAGCGACGGCACGCGCAGGAATCGCATGCCGGATGAACCGGAGCCCGGGCGGGAGTCGATGGCGCCCGTGCGGGCGCGTCGATCACGCCGAGCGCTCGGTGCCTAGGCCCATGACTCGCCTCGGGCTCATGGCAAGGGAGCGCCGCCGATCGGACTTCGGGCCGCCGGGGCGTTGAGGTGCTGTTCGATCTCCGTGCGCGTCAGCGCTCCGGGCACGAGCCGCCCGTTTCCGAACACGATGCCGGGCGTTCCGGAGATGTTGAGTGCCTCCGCGGCTTGCGCGATGTCCCGGATAGGCGTCTCGCACGAGCTCGCAGCGGGTTCCCTTCCAGCGAGCATCAGCGTATCCCAGGCGCCTGCGCGGTCGGCTGCGCACCAGACCATCTCGGCCTTGCGCACGGCATCCGGGTGCAGCGCAGGCAGCGGCAGCAGGAACGTGTAGATAGTGACGTTGGTGATCGCGGTGAGCTCCCGCTCGAGCTGCTTGCAGTACGGGCAATCGGGATCCGAGAACACCGCCATTCGCCGCGCCCCGGTCCCCTTCACCTTGACGATCGCCTTGTCGAGTGGAAGCCGGGAGAAATCGACGGTGCGCAACTGCGCCACGCGCTCCTTGGTGAGATGCCTTCCCGTCGATAGCTCGATCAGCTCGCCGACAAGCGCGATCTCTCCGCGGGCATCGGTGTAGAACACATTCAAGCCGTTGACCACGACCTCGTACAGGCCGGCATGCGGCAATGCCCGTATCTCGTCGATGCGCGCACCCGGCGTTCGCGCGGCCAGTGCGGCACGCAACTCGACGTGATCGGCGGCAAGCACCGGCAGCGGTGCGATCCCCAAAGCCAGCGCGAACAGCAGTAAGGCATTTCGAGCCATGGTCCCTTGCCCTGCACGGAGTCGAATCGGATCGGCGCGAACGAGTTGCCGTCCGCGATCGCGCCGCCGACGCGACAGGCGTCGCAGGTCGGCAGCCTGCGACGCATCGTAAAGGCCGCGCATGACAGGCGCCGTGCGTCACGGCGTAGTCCGGGACTATGCGCCGGCTGCGAGAGGAAAGCCGCGCTCGAATCCCGCAGTCCATCTCGCCATCGATGCCATGACGGCATCCTGAATTCGGTTCGTTCGGACTATGTCCGCTCGCATCGGCACGCGAACGGCATTCATCCGCGACGGCTATGGTCACCTCGTTCGCCCGTGCTGCTGGCATGCGAGCGAACACCCAACCAAAACCGCAAATCAGGAGGTCGTGCATGCATTCCGCAGCACAACGCAACACGCTCATCGGCGCCGCAGTGGCTGCGCTGATGGCGGTCTCGCTGCCGGCGCAATCCGCCGCGCCGGTATACGCGGGACATCTCGGCGCCGGGGGCACTGCCACCGGCATGGTGAGCCCGGACTCCGGGCCATTCGGTACGCCGCACCTGTGGGACTTCTGGACGCTCACGGTTCCGTTCGCGTCCGACCCCGTGCCCTTCAGCGCACCCGTCACCGTCACGGTGCGCAGGCTCGATGCGAATCTCGATCCCGTCATCGGAGTCTGGTTCGGCGAAGAGTCCGACGTCGGCAACTACTTCGACATGGCCTCGGATGCCTTGACCAGCACCTGGTTCGGCATGGGCGACGACGAGCTGCCCGCCAACCTGAGCTCGGGTCTCGGAGGGGACGCGCGTGTTTCCTTCATGGCCGCGCTCCCGGGGACCTACGTGATCGCCGTGGCCGATCACACGTTCGATGCGACGCTCGGCGGCGGGCTCTCCTACCAGATCACCGCCAGCGTGCCGGAGCCCGAGACCTATGCGCTGATGCTCGCGGGGCTGGGGCTCGTCGGCCTTGTGGCTTCGCGCCGGCGCAAGTCACGAATGTCGGCATAGGGAGCGGACGCCTCCGTACACCCGTCTCGTTCACCAACTTTCCAATACCAATTTCCCAATACCAAATCAGTGGAGATATCCATGAACCGTAACCGTGATCTGGATGAGCTGATCGACGTTTCGCGCGAGATGTCGAAACCCGAGTCCGCGCGCGACGACAGCGCCACCGCCTACAGCCGCCGCACGTTCCTCAAGAGCGGCGTCGCGGCCGCCGCGGCCACCGTCGTCATGCCGTTCGACATTCTCGGCAGCGGCAAGGTGCAGGCTGCGTCGTTGCCGTACAGCCCCGATTATGGTCCGCTCGCTCCGGTGGCGGACGGCACCACGGGCCTCGCGCTGCTGGGTCTGCCCGCAGGGTTCAAGTACTTTTCGTACGGCTGGACCGGCGACGTGATGTCCGACGGCGTCCCGACCCCGGGCTCGCACGACGGCATGGCCGTGTGCGGCCAGGACGCGAACAAGATCGTGCTCGTTCGCAATCACGAGCGGACCGGCACTGACGGCTCTTTCGGCGCGGCCAAGATCACGTACGATCCTGTCGGTATCGGCGGATGCACCTCGCTCTATTTCAACCCGCGCAACGGGCAGTGGATGGGCTCGTTCGCTTCGATTGCCGGAACGATCAACAACTGTGCGGGCGGACCGACGCCGTGGGGCTCCTGGATCACGTGCGAGGAGAATACGAGCGGACCGCTGACCAATCCGCTGTACACGAAGCAGCATGGCTACTGCTTCGAAGTGCCGGCCTTCGGACCGACCCAACCTGTGCCTTTGAACGGGATGGGCGCTTTCGTTCACGAGGCGGTCGCCGTCGATCCGGCCACAGGCATCGTGTACCTGACCGAGGACGACACGCCGAGCGGCTTCTACCGCTTCGTGCCGAACGTCAAGACGCGCCTGAACCAGGGCGGGCAACTGGAGATGCTGAAGATCGTGGGCGTCTCGTCGGCCCGGCTCTATGGCAATCCGGCCAGCGCATCGCCCGCCCTGGTGCCGAACGGCACGACCTACGACGTGGAGTGGGTGCCGATCGCCGAACCGGAGAAGGTGTATTCCACCGGCACCACGGGCAACGGCGTGTTCACCCAGGGCGACGCACTCGGCGGTGCGGGTTTCGCGCGAGGGGAAGGCTGCTGGTACGGCAACGGCGTCGTCTGGTTCATCTCGACCAGCGGCGGGATCACCGGCAACGGCCAGGTCTGGAAGTACGATCCCAGGGCCGAAACGCTGACGATGGTCTACGAGTCGCCCGGAGCCGGCACGCTGGACAACCCGGACAACGTGGCCTGGAGCCCGCGCGGCAGCCTCATCCTGTGCGAGGACGGCGACAACCCGGTCCAGAGGTTGCACGGCCTCACGCCGAGCGGGACGATCTTCCCGTTCTGCGAGAACCAGGTCGTGCTGGCCAACTTCAAGGGCTTCAACGGCAGCTTCCAGAACCGGGAGTTCGCCGGCGCGACCTTTCACAACGAATGGCTGTTCGTGAACATCCAGACGCCCGGGATCACTTTCGCGATCACCGGGCCCTGGGATAACGGCGCGCTGTAGCCGAGGGCAGGGAAGACCTGCGTTCGAAGGCGAGCCCCGCCGGGCGCGGGGCTTTGCCGGCGCTGCGGATATCGGCACACCGGAGAAGTAGTTCCAACGGCCTATGGTGGCCGAGCGCGGCGTCCGATTTGCGTCACGAGCCGCGAATAGCATTCCTGCGTTCTCGACACATGCGCATTCTTCGGATTATCGCGTAGCGCGCTTGCCGGTACGCGGCCGGTCGCGTCGAACACAACGACTCCAGGCTGAAACGATCCTCGCCTGCCAAACTCGGGAGACCCCTGCAATGCCACATCCGGACAACGACGCATCGATCAATCCGTCGCGCAACGAATCAATCCGTGAAATCATCGACCGCGTAGACCCGTCCCGCCGTCGCTTCATGAAGGGAAGCCTCGGTGCGGGCATGCTCGCGGCATTCGGCGGCTTCTCGCTGGACGCCTTCGTCGGCGTAGCGCGAGCAGCACCCGCGCCGGCCGGCGGCATCGGCTTCGGCTCGATCCCGCCGAGCCTGGCGCCGGCCATGTTCGACGGCGTAAAGGTGCCGGCCGGATACACGCCGCGCATCCTCAGCTCGTGGGGCGATCCGATCGGCCACCTGTCGGGAGCACCGCAGCTCGACCCGAACGTTGCGCAGGCCGAAGCCGATCAGCTCAAGCAGGACGGGATGAACCACGACGGGATCCACTTCTTCCCGTTTCCCGCAGCCGGAGCGGGCGGCGTCTCCAACGAGCGCGGGCTTCTGGTCACGAACCACGAATATACCGACGAAGGCATCCTGCATCATGAGCTGAGCCCGGGCACGACACCACAGACCCTGGCTCGCGTGCGCGTATCGCAGGCCGCGCATGGCATCTCGGTGAAGGAAGTGCGGAAGGTTGCGGGCGCTTGGACCGTGGTGCGGCCGTCTCCGCTCGCGCGACGCATCAGCTCCAATACGCCCATGATGATCAGCGGTCCGGCGGCCGGTCATCCATTGATGAAGACCAGCCACACCGATGAGAACGGCAATGCGGCCGGCGATGCCAACGGCACGCGGGTGCTCGGCACAGTGAACAACTGTGCGCACGGCCATACCCCGTGGGGCACCTACCTCACCTGCGAAGAGAACTGGAACGGTAACTTCGGCACCACTCTTGCGTTCACGGCGGATGCGAACGAGCGCCGTTATGGCGTTTCGGCGGCGGGATTCGGCTATCGCTGGCACGAGGCCGATCCGCGCTGGGACGTGCGCAAGAACCCCAATGAACCCAACCGGTTCGGATGGGTGGTCGAGATCGACCCCTGGAATCCGAACAGCATGCCCATGAAGCGCACCGCGCTCGGCCGCTTCAAACACGAGGGCGCGTGGGTCGTGGTCGGCGCGGACAACTCGGTTGCGGTCTACCTGGGCGACGACGAGCGCAACGAGTACATCTACAAGTTCGTCTGCAGCAACAAGTACAACCCCGCCAACAGGGCAGCGAACCGCAACCTGCTCGATTCGGGCACGCTGTACGTCGCGAAGCTCAACAGCGACATGACGGGCCGCTGGATTGCGTTGGTCTGGAACCAGAACGGGCTGACGCCGGCCAATGGATTCGCCGATCAGGGCGAAGTGGTCATCAAGGCGCGCATGGCCGGCGATCGCGTCGGCGCAACCATGATGGACCGGCCGGAATGGATCGCGGTTCATCCGGTGACGCGCGAGGCCTACATCACGCTCACCAACAACAATCGGCGCGGGAGCAATCCAGCGTCCGCGAATGCCGCCGATGGCTCGACGGCGGCCGCCAGCGCGAGGCCTGCCGTGGATGCGGCCAATCCGCGGCCGATCAACGACTACGGTCACATTCTGCGCTGGCGCGAGACGGGCGGGAACGTCTCCGCCACGACCTTCGAATGGGACATCTTCGTCGAATGCGGAGACCGCCTGGATCCGGACCCGAATCACAAGGGCAACATCATGGGCGACGACCTGGGCGCGCCGGATGGCCTGTGGTTCGACAAGGATGGCCGCCTGTGGATTCAGACGGATCAGACCGGCGATGGTCTGGGGCCCTGGGCCAACATCGGCAGCAACACCATGAGCTGCGCGGATCCGTCGACCAGGGAGGTTCGGCGTTTCCTGACAAGTCCGCCGAACTGCGAAGTAACCGGTGTCGTGACGACGCCCGACGGCCGGGCGATGTTCGTCAATATCCAGCATCCGGGTGAGGACTGGAGCGGCGGCTTCACGCAGAAGAGCACCTGGCCGGACAACGGCAACAACGGACCGACCACCCTGTCGACAAGTCCCGTGATCAAACCACGCGCGTCCACCGTCGTCATCACGCGCGACGACGGCGGCGTGATCGGCGCAGCCTGACTTCCATGCAAAGGAACCCCTCGATGAAAGCGAAAACGAGCAACCTCTTCCGTGCAGGCATTGTCGGCCTGCTCGGACTCTGCCCTCCTGCACACGCTGCCTTGACCGGCGACCTCGGCGACATCGGTTCGTCGCTCACGATTACGTTCGACGACTTCGATGGATTGACCGGCATAGGGCCAACGCGAGTCGGCGCTTCGGTCTCGCAGGACGTCTTGTTCTCGGCCTCTCTGCCGTCAACGCTGGGCGCCTTCATTGCCGATCTCGGCTCCAACGGGCTGTGGGGTGCAGGCAAGGTGTTCGCCGCAACCGGCTCACCGGATACGACCGGGTTCGGTTTGCTGCACTACACGTTCTCGGACAAGGTCAGCCAGGCGGCGGGTGCAGTGCTGAGCTCGTTCGATGGCGGACCCGTTCTGCTCATCGCCTACGGCGCGGACACGACCATCCTCGAGGCGCATGTGGTCGACATCGCAACCCCGGGCGGCTTCAACGAGGGCTCGTTCTTCGGCATCACACGGCCGAACGCGGACATCCGAGCCATCGCATTCGGCGGCACCGGCCTCGTGATGGACGACTTCACCTTTGCCACGCCGGTACCCGAGCCCGGCACTTATGCCCTGATGCTCGCTGGCCTCGGGCTAGTCGGGACGATCGCCGCCCGCAAGCGCCGCGGTTAGCCAGGCGCTCGGCCTGGCAGGCGCGCCGAGATGCACGTCGAAGCCGAAAATGGATCGCACTTGCGTGCTCATCGCAGCAGCTCCGGAGCGACCCAGGACATGCTCGGGCGGAAATGACCTCTGTAGGCAACGCTGCGAAGCGTCCACTCGAGTGAGTCCAGAACACGTTCCCAGTCGATGCGTTCAGCGCTCGAGCGTGCCGCCCGCCGGATGGATTCCATACCCTCGCCGTGCGCGATGAGCTCGAGCGCAGCACGAGTGAAGCGTTCCTCGTCGCCGAACGGCGCGACCATGCCATTGACGCCATGCCGAATGCATTGGCGCGCGGCGGCGTAGTCGTAGGCCACGACCGCCAATCCGCTCGCCATAGCCTCGATGGTCACGTTGCCGAACGTTTCGGTGAGACTCGGGTTGAGGAAGATATCGGCCGATGCGTAGTGCGCAGCGAGCGCCTCGCCGCGCTGCATGCCCGCGTAGTGATGTTCCGGGTGCTGCCGTTCGAGGCGCACCCGCTCTGGCCCGTCGCCCACGATCACCAGGCGCGCCTGGGGACAATGCGTGCGCATGCGCTCGAAGGTGCGAAACAGCAGCGCGAGGTTCTTTTCCGGCGCGAGACGGCTCACGTGGATGACGACCGGCGTGTCGGGATTGGCGCCCCAGCTGCGGCGCAGCGCTTCGCTGCGACAAGCCGGCTTGAACAGCCGGGTGTCGACGCCCCGCGAGACGACAGCAACGCGTTCGAATCCGCACTGTGACAGGCTGGCGCGCAACTCTTCGGTAGGGACCATCGTCACGGCGGTCGCATTGTGCAGGGCGCGCAGGTAGCGCAGAACCGGCCGCTGCAGCCAGCCGAGCCGGTAGTGACCACAGTAAGCGTCGAAGTTGGTATGGAAGTCGCTCGCTACGCGTAACGCGAGCTTGCGCGCGGCCCGCACCGCGGACCAGCCGAGCGGTCCTTCGGTCACGACATGGACGATATCCGGCCGGACCGTGCGCCAGCGCTGGAAAAGGAGCGCGGTCGCCGGCAAGCCGAAACGCAGGGTGGCGTATCCCGGCACCGGGGCGCCTGCGACCAGGATTTCGGCGCAGGCCGCTCGCAGCGCCTGACGGCAGTCGGACTGCTGGCGCGGGCGGACGACTTCGATCTCGTGGCCTCGTGCCAGGAGTCCCTGGACCATCACGGCGATCGTGGCGGCGACGCCGTTGATCTCCGGCGGATACGTTTCGGAGACCACGGCGATGCGAAGGCCGGGACGTGGATTGCGCCGACTTGCGCTGCGAGTCATGACGCCGAGCGTAACTGCATAGTGCAACAGGCTGATGAAATCCCGATGACACCCCCATGACGGACATGGGTCGGGACAGCGTGCTGCAGCTTGTTCGTCATGTTCGCTCATTAACCTGGATGCCTGCTCCACCGGCACGGAGTCCGCATGGACGAGATCGATCTTGCGCAAACCGAAATCGAGCACACCCTCCGAGGGTACGTAGCCGTGGCGCGGCATGGGCCCACGGTTACAGCCACCGGGATGTGCCTGAACTGTGGCACAGCCCTGGAGCACGGACGGCGCTGGTGCGATGTAGGCTGCCGCGACGATTGGACGCGGCTCGGCGCAGCGGAACGCGACGCAAGCGCGCAGCGCGCGCACTGATCGCCGTCGGAGAACGAACGCCCCGCGCCCACCGGCATGCGCGGCGACGCAGCTGCTCCAGTCGTACCAGAAAGGCAGCGGCTTGCGCGCGTACAGTCGTCATACGCGCCACGTACGCTGCTTGCGATGCATTGATGACGACGGAGGGCAACCATGCAACGAGGCGCGCTACGCGGCGCATTGGGTATCGTTCTTCTGCTTGGCGGTGCAGCCAACGCCGCCGCCCCCTTCTCCTACATCGGGCAGCAGATCGTGCCGACGGGCACGATGGCGTTCGGCACGACAGTAGGCGGCCTGTCGGGCATCGACTTCGACGCGGCTGCGAGCCGCTACTTCGCAATCAGCGACGATCGCAGTCAGCTCAATCCCGCGCGCTTCTACCGGCTCGGGCTGGATCTGAACCAGTTTCAGCGCTCCAACGCCGCAGGTTCCGCCGGCGTGATGTTCGATTCGGTCACGCCGATCCTGGCGCCGGGCGGAACGGCCTTTGCGCCGGCTCAGCTCGATCCGGAGGCGATCCGACTCGCCGGCACGAGCCTGTACTGGACGAGCGAGGGCGCGCGCGACGCGAGCGGGCTGCAGAACCCGTTCGTACGCAGGATGGGTCTGAACGGCGCGCACCAGGCGGAGCTCGCCACGCCATCGCGGTTCAATCCCGCGGGGTCGATCGCAGGTACACAACCCGCCGACAGCGGCATTCGCAACAACCTCTCGTTCGAAAGCCTGACGCTCTCCACCGATCGCACCCGCGTGTACGCGGCAACCGAGAACGCGCTGGTCCAGGATGGGCCGGCAGCCGCGTTTGGTCAAAGCTCGGTGTCGCGGGTCATCGAGTTCGATCTCGCATCCGGAAGCCGGACTGCGGAATATTCGTATGTCGTGGATGCAGTTGCGGCGGCGCCGGTGCCCTCGGGATCGTTCGCGACCAACGGATTGGTCGAGATGCTCGCGATCGGCGAAGGCCAGTTCATCACGGTCGAGCGCGCGTTCTCGACCGGCGTCGGCAACTCGATCCGCCTCTACTACGCCGACGCGCGCGGTGCGACCGATATCGCGGGGCTCGATTCGCTGGCGGGCGGGAGCTACACGCCGATGACGAAATCGCTGCTGCTCGACCTGGGCGCGCTGCGCAACGACGACGGCAGTCCGCTGCTGCTGGACAACATCGAAGGCATCACCTTCGGCCCCGAGCTCGACGGCAGTCCCAGCATCATCCTGGTGTCGGACAACAACTTCAGCCCGGCGCAATTCACTCAGTTCATCGCGCTCTCGCAGGTTGGCGCGATACCGGAACCGGAAACCTACGCCCTCATGCTGGTCGGCCTGGGGCTCGTCCTCGCCGCCCGCCGGCGGCGCCGGTGAGCGCATTTCCGTGAGACGTCCGTCATTCAAGGGGGGAGGCGATGAAGCACAAGACGACCTGGGTGGCCGCGGCAGTTGCGAGCCTGTTCGCGGGACACGATGCGCAGGCCGCGAGCTCGACTGTGCGCTTTGCGACGTTCAATGCCTCGCTCAACCGTGACTTTTCTGGCGACCTGTTGTCGGATCTGGCAAACCCGGGCGCTGCCAACTTCACCGACGCCATCGGCAGGCGCATCCAGCAAGCGAGAAACGTCGCCGAGATCATTCAGCGGGTCAATCCCGATGTGCTTCTCGTCAACGAGTTCGATTTCGACTTGAACGGCACGCCGACGGCGAGCAGCAGCGCCATGCCGAAAGGCTACTCGAGCCGTGCGGCGGCACTGTTCCAGTCCAACTTCCTGTCGGCGCCCCAAGGCCATACGGTGCGCGGATTCACCAGCCCGATTCGATTCGCTCACCGCTATACACCCAATACCAATACCGGGCTGCCGTCGGGCCTCGACCTCGACAACAGCGGCAGCATCGGCGGCGGCAACGACGCCTACGGCTTCGGTAGCTTTCGGGGCCAGTTCGGCATGACCGTGTACTCCAAGCACCAGATCGTGAACGTGCGCACCTTCCAGACCTTCAAGTGGAAGGACATGCCCGGCAGCCTGCTCACCAACGATCCCAGCGGAGGCCCGAACAACCTGGCGAACTACTATTCGGCGGCAGCGCGCGATTCGCTGCGGCTGACATCGAAGAACCACGTCGACGTCACCGTGCGCATCAACGGGCAGGAAGTCCACTTCCTCACCGCGCACCCGACGCCGCCGGTGTTCGATGGCTCCGAGGACCGCAATGGCAAGCGCAATCACGACGAGATCCGGTTCTGGAAGGACTACATCAACGGCGGCGCGGCGGCGAGCTACATCTACGACGACGCGGGCAATGCCGGCGGGCTCGATGCCGGCGACCGCTTCGTGATCGCGGGCGACTACAACGCCGACGTGTGCGACGGCGACAGCTTCAAGGGCGCATGTGTCGCGGCAAACGTCCCGGGAGCCGGTCCGAACGCGATCGGACAACTGCTGCAGGACCCGCTGATCAATGTGAGCGTCACGCCCGAATCGGCAGGCGGCGTGGCGGCGAACGTCGATCCCAACAACAACGGCGCCAACGCCGGGAACCTGGCGCAGATCCAGGATCCCGCAGCCGATACCGCGGACTTCAACGACGCGGCGCCGGGCAACCTGCGAGTGGACTACGTGCTGCCGTCGGCGAATCTGGACATCGAAGGCGCGGGTGTGTTCTGGCCGGTCGACGGCAATCCCGCGGACAGCAACGGCACCGGTGAGATGTTCGATCTGGTCGGACAATTCAACAAGCCCGGCTTGTATGCCGGTCTGCCCAGCTCGGATCACAAAGCGGTGTGGCTGGATGTGGCAGCGCCAATCCCGGAGCCTTCGGAATATGTGCTGATGCTGGTTGGCTTGGGCGTCGTGGGCTGCGCGCTGCGCCGCCGGCGCGAGGAGGGCGGTCCCCGCAGCGCATGATCCTCCGCCACGCGCTGGGTGCGAGGATCGTTTCGCCCAGCGCCTGAACAAATCACTGCCGCGTTTCCCCACCGGCACCAGGACAGGGGGAGACGCGGCAGTGAACTACGCGAGACTCAGCAAAGCGCGACGCCCGGATTCTTGCGCTTGCTGCGCCGGTGCGCCGCGCCGACCAGCGTCAAACCCGCCAGCAGCAACGCATAGGTCTCCGGCTCGGGAACCGGAGCGACTTCGACCGTCAGCAGCGGGCGCAACTCGACCGGCAGCAGCTCGCTGGAGACGAAATCGACGCCGTTGGTGCCGTTCGGCATGAAGGGCAGCAGTGCCCAACCGTATCCCGGCAGCGCGCCGCTGCGGAGCGCCTGCAACGATGCGGTCACGTCCACAGTGAACAGCCCCTCCGGGATATTGGGATCGCCGGTGTTGGCGCCAATGGATGCGAATGCAGCAGCGGCTGCTTCGATCCCGTCCGTTTGAATCCCTCCGGTGAAACTATTCCAGGTCGCGGTGGCTTGATCCCATGGAACCAGCATGTCATGGAACATGATACCGCTGCCCTCGCTCTGGATCGACAGCTGCAGCTGCGCGTGCACGATCGCGTCCGATGGCCGAATCTGGCCGTCGGACGCGCCGAACACGTCGTCGAACCGCAGCAGCACGTGGTTCGGTGACCCGTCGTCGGAGGCATCTATGCTGGCATCGCCCGGGTCGGCGACGACTGCTGGCGCCGAGCTCTTGAGGGTGGTGTCCGACGTTCCCGTGTATCCGTTCAGGCCTTGCTGAAACGTCAAGGTCGCAGCGCTGCTCACACCGAACGCCGAACCGGCGAGCGTGGCGAACGCCATGACGATTGCTTTGGAGGCGCGCATATGTCCCTTCCTTTCTGGTTCGCGAATCCGGCGCGATAGCCGAAGCGGTTGCCGGCCGGACAACCGCAGCATCAAGATAGGGAGGGAACGTTACCGCCGATGGGGCAAGCAGCCTGAAAATTTGCGGTACTAAGGAACTAGCCGAGACATGGTCCATGATGCTGGTCGGCGTCGCCTTAGCGTCGCGGACTCATCTCATGCCGGGTACTGGGCGATTACTGCGCGCCTTTGATAGCCGGCCGCGCGGGTGGCAGCGCTGCGGACTGTCGCGGTGCCAGCTCCGCCCGCGCTGTGCCCTGGTTCCGTGCCAGAGCGGCGGTGCCGTAATAGCCCTGCAACACTGTTCGCATGAAATAGTCCCCGATCGCGCCGTTTGTACCGCCGACTGGCGAGCGGATTGCGCCATCTGCGGAAGCCGCTATGGGGCTTCGTTGACGAAGGAGGGTGATGAAATGGATGGGATGAATGCGTATCGCATTCGGAAATTTGGCGATTTGTGGCAGCTGCTGGCGCCCGTTGACGGCTCTTGCATCGGCGTGTGCGAAGACTTGACCTTGATGCTGCGATCGGCGCGCAGCCTGGCCGAGGCGCGCGGCCGCGAAGTTTACCTGTTCGGTGATGCGGAACGGCTCGATGCCGTTTTCATGAGCTCTTCTCGTCCGGTGGTTGAAGTGACTGACGCCGACGGAGTCGCAGTCTGAGCCGTTGCAGTTGATACGGGACGGATACTGTTCTGGTTCCAGCGCATTAGCCGTCGTCCAGGCAAGCGCAGCGGCTGTACCGGCCAGCAAAGTACGCATTCCAATTGTCGGCAACGTCTTGATCTCCTTCGCGCAGGTCCACATAATCCGGCGAGGATAGCCTTGCTAAAAGCGAAGCGAAGGAGAGATCGAGCATGGCATTGAGCTCTGAAACGCACTACATGACTGCCAGCGACAGTCTGAAGCTGGCCCACGTGGTGGATGATTTCAGCGATCCCTGGAAGCCTCGGGAGGCGCTGATCCTGATCCATGCCGCCATGGGCAGCTCGCGGCGACTCTACAAGTGGGTGCCGATCCTGTCGCGCGATTTTTATGTCGTACGTCCCGACATGCGCGGGCATGGCGAGACCCCAATCCCGGGTCCCGAGCAGCTTTCTCTGGAGCGACTGACGCAGGATGTCATCGAGCTCGCGGATCACCTGGGGTTGAAGAAATTCCATATCGCGGGCTCCTCGGCCGGCGCGATCGTCGCGATGCGAACCACGCTCGACTACCCGGATCGCATTCTGACGCTCACCAACTTCGCCTCCACGCCGGGGCTGAAGAATTCGCTCATCGACATGAACAAGTGGGTGAGCCATATCCGCGCCAAGGGCATGCGCGGCTTCCTGCAGGAGACGATCGAGGAGCGATTCCCCAACGTCGCCGACAAGGGCTTCCTCGCCTGGTTCATCGACGAATCTGCGCGCACCGATCCGGAACTGTTCGCGCGCTTCGGGCCGATGATGAAGGCGGTCGATTTCACCGATCGGCTGCACGAGATCAAGTGTCCGATGCTGAACGTCGTGCCCGGCCACGACCCGCTCGGCGCCCCAGGCCAGTACGAGGTCTACAAGCAGCATGTGCCGCACTGCGAATTCGTCGTCTACGAGGGATTGCCCCACAACATCACGGATTCGGTGCCGGAGCGGTGCGCGACCGACCTGCTGCGGTTCCTGCGCGCGCATCGGCAAGCGCGGTAAGAGCATCACGATGACGATGCAGAGTTTTCGCGCCTCGGACGGCTTGAAAATCGCCTACGCGCTCGACGACTACACCGACCCGTGGCGCACGCCAGAGACCGTCATTCTCGTGCACGCGGCGATGGGCAGCTCGCAGCGCTTCTACGCCTGGGTGCCGCATCTCGCCGGTGCGTTTCGCGTCGTGCGCATCAACATGCGCGGGCACGGCGCCACCGAAGTGCCGGGGCCCGCCCAGCTTTCTCAGGAGCGGTTGGTGAAGGACGTGGCCGAGCTGGCGGATCACCTGAGTGCGCAGCGCTTTCACGTCGGCGGCTCCTCGGCAGGCGCGGTGGTGGCCGAGAAGGTAGCCATCGATTACCGGGAACGCGTGCTCACGCTCGGCGCCTTTGCCGCAACCGCCGGAATCAAACACGGGCTGCAAGATCAGAGTTCCTGGGTGCAGCGGATCGGCGAGCGGGGATTGGCGCAGTTCCTGCGCGATACGATTGCCGATCGGGTGGACCTCGCATCTGCCTCGCCGGGTTTCGTCGACTGGTTCATCGCCGAGTCGGCCAAGACCTCGGTGGAGGTGCTCGCCCGCTTCGTACCCATGATGCGAAGCTTCGAAGTGCTCGACGAGCTCCATCGCATTCGCTGCCCCACGCTCGCAATCGCGCCGGGCGGGGACCCGATCCACAAGCTCGAGCACTACAGCGTCCTGAAGGAACGTATCCCGGAGTGCGAGTTCGTCGTCTACGAGGGGCTGCCGCACAACATCACCGACGCGGTCCCGGACCGCTGCGCTCGGGATTATCTTCGTTTCCTGCTCGCGAAACGGCAACTGGCCTGACGCTGGCCATCGATGGACACTTCGGAAAGGTCCTGAGTCGATCGTTTCCTATGGCAAAGGAGATCAGCATGGCGCGCCATCTCGTCTGCATGACGTTCGACTTCGATGCGATGTCGGGTTTCATTGCCCGCGGGATGACGAGCCCGACACCGATCTCGCGCGGCGAGTTCGGGGCAGTCGCAGTGCCGCGCATCCTCCGGTTGCTGGACGAGCAGCACGTGCCGGCGACGTTCTTCATCCCTGGGCACACGCTCGCAACCTACCCGAACGAGTCGCGCATGATTGCCGACGCTGGCTGCGAGATTGGTCACCACGGCTGGACTCATCGTCCGCCCGCGACATTGACTCGGGAAGAGGAGGAGGCGGAGCTGGCGCGCGCCAACGAGCAAATCAAGTCGCTCACCGGAGCCAACGCACGCGGCTATCGCTCTCCTTCGTGGGACTTGAGCTCGCACTCGGTGGAGCTCTTGTTGCAGCACGGTTTCGTGTACGACAGTTCGATGATGGGCGACGACTACTGCCCGTATCGAGTGCGCCGCAACGACGTGATCACGCTCGAAGCCCCGGCCGTGTTCGGCGAGCGCACCCGGTTGATCGAGATGCCGGTGAGCTGGTCGCTCGACGACTACCCGCACTTCGAGTTCGTCCGCACACCCGAGTCGATCCTCCCCGGACTGCAGAACGCGAACCAGGTCTTGGACAACTGGCTGAACGAGTTCGAGTACATGCGCCGGATCACCGACTGGGGTGTACTCACCTACACCTTTCATCCCTTCGTCATCGGTCGCGGCCATCGCATGCTGATGCTGGAGAAACTTGTCCAGCGCCTGGCCGATTCCGGCGCCAACTTCACGACGCTGGCCGATGCGGCGACGGAGTACGCGCGGCGCGATCCCCTGCCGCCCGATGCCTGAGCTCCCGCTGCCGGCGCGAGCAAGCTGCGCGGATTTCGGTATCGCTGAATTTTCCCCTCCTCTCAAGAGGAGGGGTGGCGCGTAGCGCCGGGGTGGTGTGGTTTCTGCGAGGAATCGACCACCCCGTCCGCGACATCGTCGCGTCCCGCCCCTCCTTGGCAGGAGGGGAAATCACAACCTTCCTCGCCTCTTTGGCAGGAGGAAAAACCAGAACTCTCCTCGCCTCCTCTCGTGCCGGCCTCCTCTCGTGCCGGGTGGCAACGCGTTCACTGCGCAATCGCGGCGAGCGCCGCGTCGAGCTGGTCGAGATTCGCCCATTGCATGGGACGCGTGCCGCTCTCGATCTCCTCGAACATCGTCCACTGCAGTCGGTTCAGCGGCGTGGGCACGCCGCGCCGCTCGCCGCAGCGCACGATTTCCCCGGTGATGTACTCGATCTCGGTCTTGCGCTTGCGCACCACGATATCCCTCCAGTAGCCGGTGCGGATCTTGCTATTGCCCTCGGCCTGTCCGCGCGCGATCTCGTCGAGGACGAGGAACGCGGCCTCGCGTCCGGCGGGAGAGCGGTCGAGGAACGGCGCGGGATCGAAGTGCGCAAAAGCCGCGACCTGAACGCCTTCGGCCGCCGCCACTTCCACGGCCTCCCGCACGAGCTGGGCGCGCACGGGGTGATACTTGCGGTTGAAGCGCAGCTCGAGCGCATTCTCGTCGACCAGCGCCGTGGTGGCGTCGATCGTGCCTTTGCACATCTTCGCCCAGACAAAGCCCATGATGTTCTGGCAGGTGTAGGCGGTGGTCGAATGCGCGAGTAGGCTGCGCACCACTTCGGTCCGGGGCGTCGCGCGGCCGTCGAGCTCGCCCACGAAAAGATTGCCCGCGCGCGCGCGCGCGATCAGGCCCGGCGCCTGGTAGTCGGACGAGAAATCGACGAGACAGCCGATCGTGCGCTCGGCCCCGATGCACCGCGCGATGTGCGGTTCGTTGACGCCGTTCTGCAGCGAGACGACGGCAGAGCGCGCGTGCAGGTGCGGCTCGATCGCGTCGAGCGCGGCCTGCGTGTACTGTGATTTGACTGCGAGGAACACGATATCGAACGTACCCCGGACAGCCGTGGGCAGCGCGGCACGCACCCGCGTGCGCTCGTCCTCGCCTGCCATGCGGATGACGAGCCCCGAGTCGTTCATCGCGTTCACGTGCTCGGCAACGACGTCGACGAGCAATACGTCCTCACCGGCACGCGCCATGCTCGCGCCCACCACGCCGCCGATCGCGCCGGCGCCCCATACTGCGCACCTGGCCGCCGTCACTGCGGTTTTATCCCGGCCGCTTTGACCACCCGCGCCGCCCGGGCGACTTCGTCGCGGATGAATTTCGCGAACGCATCGGGTGTGTTGGTTTCCGGATCGGCGCCTCGCGCGATCAGCGCTTGCCGCACTTCGGGCATGTTGACGATGCTCACGATCGCACTGTTCACGCGCGCGACGATGTCCTTCGGCGTCCCGGCCGGCATCAGCACGCCGATCCAGGAACGGGACTCGAATCGTGGTACGGTGTCGGACACCGTGGGCAGCTCCGGCACCGAAGGGTGCCTGCGCGGACTGGTGACCGCGAGGCCGCGCAGCCGGCCGCTGCGGACCTGCGGGATGAGGCCGGAGATGCCGCCCACGTAGAAATCGATGTGGCCCCCGACGAGGTCGGTAATCGCCGGCGTCGCGCCCTTGTAGGGCACGTGAACCGCATCCACGTGCGCCATCGACAGCATGAGCTCGGTGGCGAGATGCGGTGGTGCGCCGACGCCCGATGAGCCATAGTTGAGCTGACCGGGACGGGACTTCGTGAGCGCGATAAGCTCCTTTGCACTCCTGGCCGGCACCGCCGGATGCACGACGAGCAGATACTGATTGTGCGCGATGAGACCGATCGGCGCGATGTCGCGCACCGGATCGTAGGCGAGCTTCTTGTAGAGGCTCGGGCCGATGGTGAGGAAGCTGCCGCCGAGCAGGATCGTGTAGCCGTCCGGCGGCGACTTGGCGAGGGCTTCGACAGCGATATGGCCGCCAGCGCCGGAGCGGTTCTCCACGACGACCGGCTGTCCCAGCAGCTCGGACATGCGCTTGGCCACGGCGCGCGTGACGATGTCGCTCGGCCCGCCGGCCGGAAAGCCCGCAATGAAACGCACCGGCTTGACCGGATATTCGGGCGTCTGCGCGAACGCGGAGCTTCCGCCGATCGCAGCCGCAAGCCAGAAGCAGCGCATCAGTCGAGCTTCACGCCCGCCGCCTTGATGACCTTGGCCCACTTGTCGGTCTCTCTTGCGATAAGCGCGGCATACTCGGACGGGCCTCCGCCGATCGGGTCGAAACCGAGCTCGGCGAGCTTCTCGCGCACGTCCGGCATCTTGAGCACCTGCGCCATGGTCGTGGACAGCTTGTTGACCACGTCCTGCGGCGTGCGCGCCGGCGCGAGCGCGCCCCAGTACGAGCTCGCGTCCACGGCTTTCATGCCGGCTTCGCCGAAGGTCGGCACTTGCGGCATGGCAGGCGAGCGCCTCTCGCCAGTCACGGCGATCGCGCGCAGCCTGCCGTTTTCGACGTGCTGACGCACCGAGCTGATGCCGGCGAACATCATCGTCACCTGGCCTCCGAGCACGTCGGCGACAGCGGGGCCCGTGCCTTTGTAGGGAATGTGCACGAGGTCGATCTTCGCGACGTACTTGAGAAGCTCCACGCCGAGGTGCGTCGAGCTGCCGGGGCCGCCGGAGGCGAAGTTGAGTGCGCCGGGCTGCGCGCGCGCGAGTGCTACGAGTTCCTTCACCGCGCGCACGGGGACCGACGGATGCACGATCATGATCACGGGCGCGGTCGCCAACAGCGAGACCGGGGTCAAATCGCGCTCGGAGTTGTAGGGCAGCTTCGAGTACAGGCTCGGGTTCGTCATGAATGCCGTGTCGACGATGAGGACGGTGTAGCCGTCCGCGGGGGCTTTTGCGACGAGCTCGGTGCCGATCCGGCTGCCGGCGCCGGGGCGGTTGTCCACGATCAGCTGCTGCTTCAGCAGCTCGCTGAGCTTCGGCAGCATGATGCGTGTCATGATGTCGGTGCCGCCGCCGGGGGCGAATGGCACGACGATCCGGATCTGCCTGGCCGGATACGTTTGCGCGTACCCGATGCATGCCCAAAAAAGGAGGGCGGCCGCCGCGATGAGTGCAGGTCGCATGGCTTAAGCCCTCTTTGCCTTCGGCGCGAAGCTCGGCTCGAGCTCGACGCGGAAGGCGGTGATCGTCGCGCCGAGCGCCATGAAGTAACCGCAAAGAAGGGTGAGATCGGTGATCTGGCGCTCGGAGAAGCAGCGTCTCGCCTCCGCGAACGTCTCGTCGGTGACCTTGCCGCCCTGTCCGAACTCGCGCGCATAGCGGATCGCCGCTTTCTCCGGCGCGCTGATCGAGTCGGCCAGCGCGCCACCCGCCTCCAGGCTGTCGATCTCCTGCTGGGTCACGCCGGCCTTGATGGCGTGCGGATGGTGGTGGCTCCAGGCGTACTGGTTACCCACCGCGATTGCGAGCACGGAAAGCTCGCGCACGCGCCCCGGCAGCTCGGTGCCGTAGCGCACGTACTCGCCATACTTCGCGAACGCTTCGAGCCCCGCGGGCGCGTGGCTCAGGCTCATCAGGATGGCCGACACGTAACCGCGCGTTTCGCTGATGCGCTTGTAGGTTGCGGCGAGCTGTTCGTCCCCGTCAGGGTTCATCGGCTTGATGCGTTGCATGCGTCTCCTCGGTTGTCGGTTGGGGTCCGGCCGCGCGCTGCTTCAGCAGGAATCGCTTCAGATCCTGCGCGCAGCGGTCGGGCACTGCATCGGTGATGTTGTGCGGCAAACCTTCGTAGACGACGAACTCGCAGCCGGAGATGCGATCCGGCAGCGCGCGATAGTTCGCCACCGGGTGTATCGGATCGCCGCCCGGCGCGATCGCGAGCACGGGGCAGCGGATGCGGTGGAGCTCGTCGATGACGACGAACTCGCGCATCATTGGCACGAACTGCTCGATGACCGACACAGGCGTCTTGGCCGATTCCGCGATGAACCAGTCGACGAAGCCCGGCGCTGCGGTCTCGAGATCGACGCGGTCGGCGATGGTGTCGCGCAGGAACCCGGCAAGGCCCTGCTCACCGATGCGCTTCACCCAGTCCAACTGATCCTGATGGGCGTGCTTGATGCCGCCGGTGCCCGCGAACGCCGCGAGCGAGAGCACGCGCTCGGGATGATCGATCGCGACCTTCTCGGCGACGATCGCGCCGGCCGACGAGCCGGCGACGTGGAAGCGCGTCGCGCCGACGTGATCGGCGAGCTCCACCACGTCCTTCACCAGCCGTTGCGGGCTGAGTTGTCCTGCAGCGGGATTGCCGCTCTCACCGTGCCCGCGCAGGTCGATTCTGACCACGCGCACGTCGCGCGCGAGATGCGGGACCCAGGCATAGAAGCGCTTCGAGCTCCCCATCGCGGCGTGAATGAGGATCAGCGTGTCCGCCGGCTTCCAGGGATCGGTGTAGTCGTCGAGCGCGTAGGCAATGACGAGCCCGTCGGAAGCCTTGAACGTCTGCATCGCCCAGCGCGCTTGCGCGTTCATTCGTGCGCTCAATAGGCCGAGCGGCCGCCGTCCGCGGGAATGGCTGCACCCGTGATCATGCGCGACTCGTCGGAGGCGAGGAACAGCGCGATCCGCGCGATGTCCTCGGGCGAGCCGACCCAGAACGGGTATTCCTTCAAGCGCCCGGCCGCGTCCTGCAGGTCCACGACCGGGCCTGCCCGGTCCGGCGTGCCGTAGCGGCTGGTGATGCGCTCGGTGAGGATGCGGCCGGCGCAGATCGCGTTCACCCGGACGTTGTCCTTGACGAAAGTCCCCGCGAGCGCCCGCGTGAGGGAGACGATCCCGCCCTTGGCCGCGGTGTAGATATGCGCCGGGCTGGAACCGCGCAGCGCGGCGCCCGATGACATGTTCACCACCGCGCCGCCGCCCGCTGCGACGATCCGCGGAATGCCGTGCCGGCACATGAGGATCGGGCCGAGCAGGTTGAGCGACATCGTGCGCTGCCACTCGGTCAGGTCGACTTCGGTCACGAGGTCGTCCTCGGCCGTCGATCCGCCAGCACAGTTGTAGAGCACGTCGAGCTTTCCGAAACGCTCGACCGCGGCGGCGACAGCGCCCTTGGCGCTGTCCTCGTTGGTGACATCGGTGTGGACGAACAGCGCTTCGCCACCGGCTTCATTGACGATGCGCTCGGTCGCCATGCCCTTTTCTCGATCGATCTCCGCGATCACCACGCGCGCGCCCTCTCCGGCGAAGAGGCGCGAGGCCGCCTTGGCAATGCCGGAACCGGCACCGGTGATCAGGGCGACTTTGCCTTCGAGACGGTTCAGTGGATTTCTCCGGGAAAATGTTCCTTCAGGAACGCGAGCGTGTCGGCGACGCAGCGGTCCGGCAGGTAGTCGAAAACGTTGTGCCTGCCGTTCTGGTAGACGATACGCTTCGCTGTCGGGATGCGCTTCTCCATCTCCGCGAACGCCGAGCCGGTGCCGATCGTATGCGCACCCGGCTCGACGATGAGGGTAGGACACTGGATCTTCGAGACCTCGTCCATGAACCACGTATCGGTCCACAGGCCGATGAAGCGCTCGAGCCACGCCAGATCGTTCTTGCAGATCTCTCCCAGCACCCATTCGATCAACCCCGGATCGACTTCGGCGACGGGTATGCGCTCGTCGACGGTCTCGGCGAACACGGGCCGCATGCCGCGCTGGGCGGATTCGCGCAGCCAGCGCTTGCCCTGATCGCCCTTGAAGCCGGGCGTGGCGCTGAGCAGCACCAGGCTCTTCACGCGGCGCGGGTGCTGGATGGCGAGAAGCTGCGCCGTATAACCGCCAGCGGAGCCGGCGAGGATATGGGCGCTTTCGATGCCGATCCGGTCGAGGAGCTCCAGCACGTCCTGGTTGAGCCGGTCGCTGCTGTGCGGCACGTGCGGCGGCGGCACTTCGGATTCGCCGTGACCGCGGCTGTCGAGGCGGATCACGCGGCAGTGGCGGGCGAGCCCTGGCACCATCGAATAGAAGCGCTTCGCGCTGCTCATCGCCGAGTGGAGCATGAGCAGCGTTGGGGCACTGCGCCAGGGATCGGTGTAATCGTCGATGTAATAGGCGAGGCGAACGCCATCGCTCGTGGTGAAGTTCTCCTTCATCGGGCTTCGACCTCGGCGAGGAACTCGGAATAGGCGATTGCGCACGCATCGGGGATCTCGGCCGTCATGCTGTGGCTCGCACCCTGAAATTCGATGTAGGTCAGATCGCGCACGAACTCGCGCATGCGCGCATATTCGGCTCGCTCCACCATGGGATCCGGATCGGGCACCGCGAGCAAGATTGGCAAGTCGAGCTCGCGCAGCCGCTCGGTGAAGTCGTCCCTTGCCATCAACGGGACGAAGCGTGCGAGAAACTGCGGCGTCACGCCTTCCGCGGAATCGATGTACCAGCGCACGTGCTCGGGGCTGGCATCCCCGATGCGGTCGCGTGCCGTCTCTTCGAGAAACTTGCGCACGCCGTCGCGGCCGACGCGCTCGAGCCAGTTGCCTTTCGCGGGTCGGCTCGGCGGTATGCCCGCGGTTGCCGCGTACAGGGCGAGCGAGGCGAAGCGCTGCGGATGGCGCAGCGCCGTGCGGCCGGCCACCATGCCGCCCGCGGATGATCCCATGACGTGCGCACGCCGCGCACCGAAGTGGTCGAGGAGCTCGATCAGATCGAGTGCAAGCCGCTCGTGCGTGAGCGTATCGTCCGGGCCGGGCCGGGACTTGCCGTGTCCGCGGATGTCCGGTCGCACGACGCGGTAATGACGAGCAAGGTGCGGCACCCACCCGAACAGGCGCAGCGAACTGCCGAGGCCGGGATGCAGCAGCACCACGAGGGGTGCTTCCTGCCACGGGTCCGTAAAGTCGTCGTAACGGTAGTGGAGCTGCGTACCGTCGCTGGCGGTCCAGTACGATGTGGTCGTCATCTCGTGCCGAGCAGAGTAACCGTTGTTGTCGGGCGTGATCGAGGCAGCCGCATGGCCTTCGATTATAGGCAGTGCGCTCTCGCGGCGACAACACGCAGCGCCGAGCGCTCGTGCATCGGCATGGCCATGCACATTGTGGACGCCAGGCTGTCTGCTATCCTAGCCGTCGGCCAAACTATTGAGCTTCCGATAAATGATTGTCAGCTCAATCCCTCCCTTGCAGGGCGCGCATCGGCATGCAGGCCGATGCCGTTCGACCGGCGCGGACCATGGTCCGCGAATTCCCGGTCTCACCCCCCAACCCCTCTCCCAGAGGGAGAGGGGAACGTTCGGCGGAAAGCGGCCTGTCAGCCACTTTCCGAATCATCAATAAGAGCATGTCATGAAGAAAACAGATGCGAAAATCGTCTTCGCGCTCGCGACACTGGCGTTCGTCGGAAGCGCAAACGTGCATGCGGCGCAGGGCGCGGAAGCTTACCCTTCCAAGCCGATCCGCTTGATCGTCCCGTTCTCCCCCGGCGGCAGCGCCGACAATCTCGCGCGCACGATGCAGACGCCGTTGAGCGCGGTGCTTGGACAACCGATCGTCATAGACAACCGCGGCGGTGCGAGCAGCGTCATCGGCACCGAGCTCGCGGCGCGCGCGCTGCCCGACGGCTACACGCTGCTGCTCGTCACCACCACATACACCGTGAACCCGAGCCTCATAAAGAAGCTGCCGTACGACACGATACGCGACTTCAGCGCGATGTCGCTCGTCGTATCGCAGGCGAACATCCTCGCGGTTCACCCCGCTGTGCCGGCGAAGTCGGTGAAGGAGCTCGTGGCGTACGCGAAATCGAAGGCCGGGCACGTGACCTACGCCTCCGGGGGAAGCGGCAGCTCGCCGCATCTCTCGGGCGAGCTTTTCCGTCTCGTCGCCGACATCGAGCTGACCCACGTGCCGTTCAAGGGTTCCGGACCCGGCGTGACCGCGCTGCTCGGGGGGCAGGTGACGCTGATGTTCGCCGGCCCGCTCACCTTCGAGCAGCACATCAAGGCGGGGAAGATCCGCGCACTGGCCGTTGCCGACCGCAAGCGCTCATCCGTTTTGCCGGACGTGCCGACGATGGCCGAGGCAGGCTATGCCGGGGTCGAAACGGGAACGTGGTTCGGTTTCCTGGGACCCGCGGGAACCCCGCCTTCGATCACGCAGACCGTCCATGAGGCGATCGTGAAAGCGATGGCTCAGCCGGCCATGAAGTCGCGATTGCTCGCGCAGGGCGTGGACATCGTCGGCGCCGGCCCGCGCGAGTTCGAAAAGATCATTCGCGAAGAAGTCGACAAGTGGGCCAAGCTTGTCAAGCGCGCGGGGATTACGGCAAGGTAGGGTTCGGCCCGAAGCGATCGTCACCGCCATGAACCGCCCGGTGGCTCGTAAGAGCGGCGCACGCGCGGTTTGAAAATCCCGTGCTCTAACGAGTACGCAGCTTTGGGTCCAGCGTGTCGCGCACGGAATCGCCGAAAAGGTTGAAAGCGAACACGGCAAGCGTGATGGCGAGTCCCGGGAAGACCGCAATCCAGACCGCGCTCTCGGCGTACTGTTCAGCGCCGCCCTGCAACATCAAGCCCCACGCCGCAGGCGGCTCCTGAACGCCGACACCGAGGTACGACAGAGATGCTTCGATCAGTATCGCCTGGCCGAGAAAGGTTCCACATCGCTCCGCGATGTATTAATGCAGCCTCTGCTTGTCGTTGTGCTCGTTGTAGAGCTTGAGCAGAGACAGTTCGAGTGACGACTGAATAGCCGTCTGGAGCTCGCCCAAATCCATGTCGCAGACACCGGCTACGGCTTTCAGTGCATCAATCTCGAACGCAGCCGTGCCAGTGAGACCATCCTCGGGCATTCGCCATTCGACTCGCAGTTCTCCGCCGGATGTCTTGGTGTCGGTTTCGACGAGGCCGCTGATGAGTTGACCGAGCATGTGAACGATCAAATCTTGTGGCTGCGGATACTCGGCGAGCACAGCGCAAACCTCCACGAGCGCCCAACCTTGCGCCGTGAACTCCAGCGCCTGCTTGCGTCCGGGCAGGGCAAGCCAATGCACGAGGTCGGGATCGGGTGGTTTAGTGGCCATACCTAACGGGGAGTTGGCTTCGACTTCGGATCAGATCGGAGCGTGCGGAAGGTGATCGAGTATCGCAGCTCTTTGGCCGGCGGGATATGGTGCTGCCAGCGCCAGCGAATGTCCCCCTGCATGACGTAGGCCGAGCGCGGCACAAGCTGCGAGGCAGGCATACCAGTTTGGCGCTCCAACATTGGTTCTGGCAAGATACCGTAGTCGGTGGGATTCTTATCGATCCGGCCCGAGACCGACCCAGAGTACCGGCCGGTAAATAAAGCCGCCGCCCCCTACTTGGTCTGGTGCCCCATGTGGTCGAGAGGTCTGCAGACTGCCATGACGACGGCCAACCAAAGGAGTGCACCATGAGCATTCAGTCCGAACCAGGCCCGGGGGTTCGCGTTATCGGGGAGCGTCCGAGTATCGACGTCCCCGAATTGCCGTCGCGGCCTTACGAGTTCGTTATGGAAACCGCGGTCGAGTCACTCGAGAACATGCATAAGGTGGCACGGCATCGCAAATTCGAGATCCACGTCGATGAACCCGCGCATCTGAAGGGAGACGACAACTATCCGCAGCCACTCATTTACGTAGCTGCCGGCCTTGGCTCCTGACTGCTCACCCAGGTGTCGCGGTACGCGACCATGACCAAGACCCGAATCACGAAAGCAAGGGTGCGGGTGCTGATTCACTGGTATCTGACAGGCTCCGTCATCAAGGGCACAGTCGATAGTGGATGCAAAGAAGTCGAGACGCATCTCGAGGTTCAGTCCGAGGACGAACCGGAGAAGGTCCGGCATGTCGTTCGACTTGCAAAGAAAGGCTGCTTTGCGGAGCAAATGGTGGTGCGTCCCGTTCCCCTGACCGGCTCGATCCGGATAAACGGAGAGCCGTTTTCGATGTAGAAAGTCCGTCCGAAATCCACAAGTTTCTCCAGCACGAATCGAGTGCGCGGCGC
>WHTS01000088.1 GCA_009377585.1 Betaproteobacteria bacterium | reverse complement strand
TGTGCTATCGTCTCTCACGCAAAGGCCCCTTCGCTGGTGGTTCGCTCGTCTCGCAACGGCGTTCTACCATGAGGCGGGCCTTTGTCTTACAGAATTCGCGAATTATTCAGGGTAGTGATACAGCGGCTGTCCCTGCTGGCCGCAGATTTCGATGCCCGCGCGGATCTTCTCGCGGTACGGGACGAAGTAGCCGTTGTCGGCGTACTCCAGCAGCCGGGGCGAGAAACGCGCCTGCCGCTCGATGGCGAAGCCGTGCGCGACCAGCCGATCGGCGAAACGTCTCAATTCGGTATAGCCCAGGCGCTGGTCGAACGGACCGTGGTCGGGAAAGCGGATCGCGTCGCTCGAGCCGGGCTGAACCTCATAGTTCAGTTCGGCGCCATAGCGTGAGAGCTCGCGCGCCTGGAACCACGATGTCCTGACCTCGAAGACCAGCGCCGCGCAGGCCACGAGGGTCGCGATTATCACCAGGGTGAAGACCAACCACCTGAGGATTCTCAGCCAGCGGCGACGCGGCCTGGTGTCTGCGTTGTTTTCGGTCACGCCGGCTCGAGAGTAAAGAGACTCGCTCAATGTCCTGCACCGCTCCCGCAATGCTGTTTCAACCCGCGATCGTATCTATTGATCGTTCCGTATTGGACGACAGTCCAATACGGACGCGACGCTCCCCTCTCCCCCCGGGAGAGGGGTTGGGGGTGAGGGACGAGCGTGACATGAAATAGGGAACGCTCGATAGGATGCACACGAATATACGTGCCGGACACACCCCCTGAAAAGATGACGTGTCTCCTGAAATCCGCACCATAAATATCCGCTAGAGCGGCGTTTCCTGGAACTTGGCCGTCCTTTGTCCGCGCGTGTCCACGCAAGATCGCGTGGAAGCTGTAGACCTTGATTGGTGCACGTAACCAGCTCCGAGCTCAGCTTGGGGGTGAAGAAAGAGAGCTGGAGCTCTGTGACGGCTTCTGGCCGTAAAGCGACTCCACCCGGCAGACCCGAAGCGGGTTGGAGCAGTCACGCCGTCAAGCGGATGTTGCATCCAGATCGATGCGGATCTTGTCTTCGTTGTGCCACAGGGATCGATAATAGGAGATCCTCCGATCGTCCCGCTCGACGCCATAGGCTCGGAAGAACTGGGCTCTCCCATGAACCTTGCCGTTGGCATCATCGCGAATGAGGAGAACCCCGCCAACCTGATGTATGGCGGAGTGCTCGCCGTCGGCATCATCGGTGCCGTATTCGCGCGCTTCCAGCCACTTGGAATGGCACGCGCGTTGGTCGCGACGGCGCTTGCTCAGACCGCCGTCGCCGTGATCGCCCTCATCGCCGGATTCGGCGACACCTTGATACTGACAGGGTTCTTCGTCGCGCTGTGGCTCACATCGGCTCGGCTGTTTCGGAAAGCGGCGCGGGAGAGAACTTCCGCGGGTGCAGTTCCGTAGGCTCACCCGCGACGTTTGCTTTCCACCCGTCTGGACACTAACAGCAGCTTCGACTGTTGGTCGATGCGCTCAAGCCTTGGCGTACCAGGACTTCACGCCGGCATGGTCACGCACCGCATCGTGTACCCGCATGAGCTTCGGATAGCCAGCGAACACCGTGGCGGGAATGTGATCGACCTTGCCTCCGATGAACCAGCGCACCGCCATGTGAAGCTTGAGGTCTACGACGTGGAGCTTGGTGCCACCGAAGAACGGTTCGCCGAGGATGTTCTTCTCCGCCGATCGTGCCCACGCGGGCAAGAAGCCCGCCACGATCGCCTCGCGCGCCACCTTCTTCTCGGCGTCTGCTATGCGGATGGTCGGCCCGACCACGCCGCGGAGGTCCTCCACGTGCTGCATCATCGCTTCGTGGCGTGCGGCCTCAAAGTCGTCGGCAGGGTGGAGGCCGTGTCGGCGGCCGATTATCACGAGGATGGCATTGGAGTGCGCGAGCGGCGGGCGACCCGGAAGCTCGAGGATGGGGAGACCGCCGTAGGGCGTCTGCTCCTTCATCGCCTGCCAGCTGGCGGCGCTGATGCGCACGTCTTCGAAGTCGATGCCGGCGAGATGCAGGGCGAGTCGGCACTCCTCCCCGCGGCTCACGGGGGCGTCGAAATAGGTCAGCTTGGGCTTGGTCATGAAACAAACGATATCACATCCCAGACTGCACCTCGTGCTCCTGGCGCAACAGACGCGCGCACCGATCACGCCATCGAATTGCCTTCCAGAATTGGCAATTGGAGAACTTCGGCTTGGGAGAACCGCGCGTGCGCCGCAGGGACGTGGGAATTTCGAAGCATCGCTCGAGTACGGAACGGAGGTCCAAGTGACGCACGGCTGACACAGCGGCGGGACGGCGGCAGAGTCGATGCGACCGCGTCCTCGGCGAGGAATTCGCGTTGCCGGATCCCAGGCTCAATATGAGGCGCGGATCAGCGTCTCGTCGACGCCACCGATCCGGAACCAGCGGTAGCCGTAACCGTCGAGCGCGATCTCATGGCTACCGCGGGGGCCGGCGCGGCTGTGCTCCGAGCCGATCAGGTCGATGAGACGCTCGCCTCCCTTTTCGCGCACTTTGAGGTGCAGTGTCTGTGCGGCATCGCTGAAGTTGTGCAGCGATATCATGGCTGCTTTTCTGAAGCGGTAGACTGGCAGCACGCTTTTCTTCGCGGAAGTGAAGCCACCGTGCGGCTCGTCGGTCCACTGCATCGGGGTGCGCGTCGCCTCGCGCTCGTTGAGCGAGAGATCCTCGCCCATGCCGATCTCGTCGCCGTACTGGATCATCGGCGTGCCCGGCAGCGAGAAGAGAAGGCTGTAGGCGAGCTCGAGGCGGCGCCGGTCGTTGCCGAGCATCGGCGCCAAACGGCGCCGGATACCGCGGTTGTAGAGCCGCATGGCGGGATCCGGGGCGAATACGTTGAACACCTTCGCGCGCTGCTCCTCGGTGAGGCGGCCGAGGTCGAGCTCGTCGTGGCTGCGCAGGAACTGCACCCACTGCGCGTCGCGCGGCACCTTGCCGATCGTATCGCGCAGCGCGCGCTTGAGCGGCTTCGGATCATGCGTGGCGAACGCGTAGTACAGGCGCTGGTTCACCGGGAAGTTGAGCATCATCTGCAGGCGGTCGCCCTCGTCGCCGAAGTAATGCATGCTCTCGTTGGCAGGGACGTTGGCCTCCGCGAGCAGGATCGCGTCGCGCGCGCGCCACTGCAGGAAGCGGCGCATCTCCTGCAGGAGGGCGAAATCCTTCACCGGCTTCACGTTGGCGCCCTTGCGCTCCACCAGGAAGGGCACGGCGTCCATGCGGAAGCCCGATACGCCGAGCTGCAACCAGTAGCCCATGATTTTGTAGAGCTCCTCCCGGTAGGCCGGATGGTGCGTGTTGAGGTCGGCCTGGTGCTCGTAGAAGCGATGGAAGTAGTACTGGCCGGCCTTCTTGTCACGCGTCCAGGTGGTCTTCTGCCCCGGCGGGAACACGGTTCCCTGCGCGTGATTGCGCGGGCGCTTGTCCGCCCACACGTACCAGTCGCGGTAGGGCGACCGCGGATCAGCGCGCGCCGACTGGAACCAGGGGTGGTCGATCGAGGTGTGGTTCGCAACCAGGTCGACCACCACGCGAAGCCCGAGCGCCTGCGCGGTGTTCATGCACTCAACGAAGTCGCCCGAGGTGCCGAAGCGCGGGGTAACGCCGTAGTAGTCAGAGATGTCGTAGCCGTTGTCGCGGTTGGGGGAGCAGCCGAAGGGCTGCAGCCAGACGCAGGTCACGCCGAGCGCGGCCAGGTAATCGAACCGCCGCGACAGGCCTTCGAAATCGCCGATGCCGTCGCCGTTGCAGTCCATATAGGTGGCGACGTTGAGGCAGTAGATGACCGCGTTCTTGTACCAGTAATCATCAATCGCCATGCGTAGCCCCGTCAGTTGGTAAGACGAAGAATCAGACCTTCATCCGGACGCAGCTCGAACATTTCGCCGACGCGCTCTTCGGCGCGGTCCAGATGGCTGGAAAGGACGATTGCGCCGCCGCGGGAAAGCTGCACACGCCGGGGCTGCCCGCCGAGGTTCAGCGCCACCAGGAAGCTGTCGCCGCGGAAGTAGGTCAGCACATCGGCAGAGACATCGTTCGTCGTTCGAAAAATCGCCAGGCTTCCGACCCTGAGTGCGGGCTCGGCCCGCCTGAGCGTAATCAGGCGGGTGTAAAGCGCGAGCATGGACTTCGGGTCCTGGCGCTGCGCGGCAACGTTCACGATTTCATGGTCGGATGAGACAGGCAGCCACGGGCGGCCGCTCGTGAAGCCAGCCTGCGGCGCGGCGCTCCACTGCATCGGCGTGCGTACGGGATCGCGGCCCAGGCCCAGTCGCGGGACTCTGCGCTCGAACGGATCCTGCACCTCACCGGACGGAATGGAGACGTTGCGCATGCCGAGCTCGTCGCCGTAGTAAATCGTCGGCGTGCCGCGCAGCGTGAGGAGCAACATCGCCGCCACGCGCGCCTGCGCGGGCCCGACGCGCGAGGCGATGCGCGGCCGGTCATGGTTGCCGAGCACCCAGTTGGGCCACGCGCCCTCGGGCAGCAGGCGCTCGTACTCGGCGATGAGGCCGGCGAGGTGAACGGCGTCCCAGGGCGCACTCAAGAGCTGGAAGTTGAACGGCAGGTGTGCGCCCTGCAGATCGGCGCCGTAGTACTGCATCAGGCGCTCCAGCGGCAGATAGATCTCGCCGATCAGCACGCGCTCGCGGTACTCGTCGAGGAGCCGGCGCATGCGCCGCACGATATCGTGCACCTCCGGGCGGTCGGTGGTCTGCAGCGGCACGAACGCATTGTACGGGTCCATGCCCTCGCGCCAGTCGGCGTTGGGCGGGTTGTCGCCGAAATGCTCGTCCTTGACGAGATGCCAGAGCACGTCCACGCGAAAGCCGTCCACCCCTCGCTCGAGCCAGAAGCGCAACACGCAAAGCATCGCCTCGACGACCTCGGGATTACGCCAATTGAGGTCCGGCTGCTCGGGCAGGAAGGCGTGGTAGTAGTACTGTCCGGTGGCCGGGTCGGGCTGCCACGCGCTGCCGCCGAAGCAGGAGAGCCAGTTGTTCGGCGGGCCGCCGCCAGGCTCAGGGTCGCGCCACAGGTACCAGTTGCGCTTGGGATTGTCGCGCGAGGCGCGCGATTCCCTGAACCACGCGTGCTGATCAGACGTGTGATTTGGCACGAAGTCGAGGATCAGCTTCAGCCCGCGCGCATGCGCGGCCTCGACCAGGCGGTCAACATCCGCGAGCGTGCCGAAGCGCGGATCGACCGCGGTGTAATCGGACACGTCGTAGCCGAAATCCTTCATCGGCGACGGATAGATCGGCGAGAGCCAGAGCGCGTCGACGCCCAGCCAGTGCAGGTAGTCCAGGCGCGAGATGATCCCGGCCAGATCGCCGATGCCGTCGCCATTCGCGTCCATGAAGGAGCGCGGATAAACCTGATAGACGATGCCGCGCTGCCACCAGAGATGTTTCATTTCGCCCGCCGGCGCCGCTGATCCTCGGTGAATTTCCGGGTGAGCTTCTCCGTCGGTTGGTGGGGAAGCGGAACGCGCTTGCTCAATTGCGTCCTGGCCATGCGGGATTGACCGCCGCGCTCGCTCGCAGTTCTCTCATGACCGCATGGTCGAAGACGCTCCTCCTTGCGATGGCCGAATCAAAGCCACAGTGGAACAGCGTGACCGGCACCCTCAGTCTCTGTACGACGGGTCCGTCGCGTCGAGCCGCTGCATGAGCGCCGGCCAGTCGAGCTGTCCCAGGCGCCGCCCGCTGCTCCAGTACTGGCCGGCGGTCTTCTCGCAGATTTCCGCCGGCGGCACGCTGTAGGGCTGGCCGGAGCCCAGCACGAGCAACTGCGTCTCGCACGAGCGTACGAGGTGATACATGAGGTGGAACGCCTCGCCACAGTCCGCACCCGAGCTCAGCAAGCCGTGATTGCGCATGATCAGGCACTGGTGCGGCCCCAGGTCCGCGACGATCCGCTCACGCTCGTCCACGTCCGTCGCGATGCCCTCGAAGTCGTGGTAGCCGATGCGGTTGTAGAAACGCATGGCGGCCTGGTTGAGCGGCAGCAACCCGCAATCGAGCGCCGAGACGGCCTGGCCCGGCATCGTATGCGTATGCAGCACGCAGTGCAGGTCCTTGCGCGCCATGTGGATCGCGCTGTGGATGACGAACCCAGCCCGGTTCACCTTATAAGGGGTCTCGTCGAGGATGTTGCCGTCGACGTCGATCCTGACCAGGCTCGAGGCCGTGATCTGCTCGTAGAGAAGCCCGTGCGGGTTGATCAGGAACTCGTCCTCGGCCCCCGGGACGCGCAGCGAGATATGGTTGTTCACCAGATTGGTCCAGCCGTGCTGGGCAACCAGCCGATAGGCGGCCGCGAGCTCCACGCGCGCCTGCCATTGCTCTTCGCCGACCCGCTCGCGGACGCTCTTCGTCTTGGGTACGTTGCTGACTGCCATATCATCCTCCTGTCATGCTGAGGGGTATTGACGCCCATTATGCGCTTGTGCCAAGCACCGCCCGGGCGGCGATTCGATCCCCGTGGCAGACCTCACGTACCCGCAACTTCACCAGGTCACAGGCGTTCACTGTCGTTCCGATACACGGCAGCGAGCATTCAAGGCAGCTCTCGACCATACCCCAGTTCTTTCTGACCGCGAATGGCCAGGACAAACACAATGTCTACCTCCTCCACGTAGCGATACAGCGCTACGTAGCCGCGAGAGCCACGTCCGATCACCAGCTCTCTGAGGCCCGCTTCAACGGGCCGGCCGATCAAGGGGTTTTGCTCGAGGATGTCTATCGCACGGATGATCTCACCCACGCGCGGGGCTGCATCTGCTACTTCGTGTGCGAGGAGATGCTCCAGAATGCGATCGAAGTCATCCGTCAACTCGGGAGCAAGCTCGATTCGGGTCATGCTTATCGCGCGACACGGCGCGGTTTGGGACGGGCAGCTCGGCTACCGGTTATCCGATGTTCCAGGTATTGGCGCATCTCGGACCAGGCCACGGTCCTCCCCGAGGCTACGATGCTTGCATAGCGCTGCTCTGCGCTCTCGACGAAAGCTGCTCGGCGTTCTTCAAGCTCGGCTTTCTCGGCGATCGCCTCGAGAATGAAGCCATGTGGCGTTTTGCCTGCGCGTTCTGCCGCGCGAGCGACCTTATCCTTGAGCTCCTTCGGGAGACGGATGGTTGTCGTGGACATGAGAGGCCCTCTCGCAATCGGAGGCGCAAAGTGTAGCACACAAGTGCTACGCTGCCTGGGACTGAGTCGCGGAGAAACGCGCGCTCAACTCGGCCCTCCTTGGAAGGCGATTGCTCCGCCTGTCAGAATTTCTACGCAGCAGCCGCCGGCGAACCACAGCATGCGACCCGGAGTCGCTGCTCGAAAATGCGGGCGCCCGATGAAGAGCATCACCTCAGCATTGCTAGAATGCAATGCAGCGCGCGACATCGTCCACACCGTTGATCGTTCAGATGAGGCCAGGCCGTCATGCAACAAGTTGAGAGTGGGGCAGGAGCAACCGAGACGCTGGCTCGATTCGTCACTGAAACCAGCTACAACGCCCTGCCGGCCGAAGTGGTTGCGGCAGCGAAAGTTGGCATATTGGACGGTATCGCCAACATGCTCGCAGGGGCTACGCAACCGTTGGCGGCCATCATAGGCGACTACCTGAAGCAGCTCGGCGGTAACCCGCAGTGCGCTGTGGTTGGCCAGGATTTCCGGACCAATGCCCCCTCCGCCGCCTTCGCCAACGGGATTTTTTTGCACTGTCTCGATTACGAGATCCAGGGCCAGCCGGTTGCGCACGGCACGTCGAACGTCCTGCCCTGCGCGCTCGCTCTGGGGGAAATGTCCGGTGCGTCCGGGGCCCGGCTGATTGAAGCCTATGTCATCGGATGGGAGATTCACGCTCGGCTGCGCAAGGCGTCGGTGCGCTGCGACACCGGCGGCTACCACCCGCCAGGCTTGCTCGGCCCACTGGCTGCCGCCGCGGCGAGCGCCAAGATGTTGGGACTGGATGCTGCCGGGGTCCGGATGGCGTTGGGGATCGCGGCTTCGCATACGGGTGGGCTTTCTGCCAACACCGGAACCATGGTCAAGTCGACCCATCCCGGTGCTGCGGCCCGCCAGGGCGTTGAATCCGCTTTGCTCGCGCAGGCAGGGTTTACCAGTCGCGACGGCATCCTGGAAGTCAGGCGAGGTTTCGTCGAAACGCTTCTTGGTGCCGGGTTCGACTGGGATGAGCTCACACGCGATCTGGGCACAAGGTTTCAGCTGGTCGATCCCGGATTCAATATCAAGCGCTATCCGGCTCAAATCTTCATGCAGTGGGCGATCGAAGCGGCGCTTACTTTGCGGCTGCGACACGAGTTTCGTCCGGAGGACATCACCTATCTGGAACTGGAAGTTCCGGGAAGCCACGTGCGACCAGGCCACGAGGGCGCAGCCGCAAGCGGCCTCGATGGCAAGTTCGATTTCGCCTATTGTGGCGCGGTGGCGATTGCCGACGGGCGAGTCGATATCGACTCGTTCAGCGACGCTACGCGGTTCTCGCCAAGCGTGGAATCCATCCTGAAAAAGGTCCGCATCAAGCGCAATCCCGACATTCCGAGAAATCCGCCTGACACCTGGGCCGTAGCCCGAGTTGGGCTGCCGGACGGACGCGTGCTCAGCGAAACATGCCGTCATTACAGAGGCTCGATTGCGAATCCGATGGACCGCGAGGAGCGGCTCGCCAAGCTCAGAGACTGCGCCAGGCGCAGTCTCGACGCCGCCGACATCGAGCGCGTCATCGGCATGGCCGAGGCGCTGGAGTCCCTGCCCGACCTGCGAGCGCTGATGCTCGTTCTGGGACATCGGTCGGGCGCACACTAGGCGGCGTGTGCCCGGTGCAGGTGCCGCGCGCCAGGCGCCCGGTCGATGTAACCGAGACAAGCACATTGCGACGGATTCGAATGGAGGTGTTGCATGAGATTCGGGCTAATGGCAGGCGCGGCCGCGTCCTCATCGGACTCCACATGGGAGGAGCGCTTCGATGGGCTGCTCGCATGGTGTCGAGAAATCTCCTCGCTCGGGTACGGGCTTCTGTGGTGGGCCGGCACCGATCGCGGCGTCGATCCACAGACCGCCCTGGCGCGTCTGGCCGCCATCGACGCCGGTATGGATCTCGCTATCCTGTATCTGGTCCCGCTCTATCACCCGGTGCGGCTCGCGGCTGAGGTCGCAACCTGGGACCGCGCAAGCGGGGGGCGCACCACCATCGCCGTGGCGCAGGGATGGCGCGATCGCCAGTTCGACGCCTACGGCATCCCCAAGGAGGAGCGACTCGGCCGCTTCACCGAGGCGCTGGAGGCGATGAAGCAGCTCTGGCAACAGGACGAGGTCCACTTCCGGGGCAAGTACTTCAGCTTCGACACGCACGCCTCCGGCGAGCGCGCGGACGCCGCCACCGTGGTCCCACGACCGGTGCAGCAGCCGTATCCCAGGATCCTGGTGGCAGCCAACGGGGACGCGGCCATTCGGCGCGCAGCCGCCATCGCGGACGGTTGGCTCATCAGCACGCGCAGCACTTACTCGGTCATCGCCCGGCAGGTCAAGCTGTTCCGGGAGGCCGCGGAGGCCGCGGGGCGCAATCCCATCATCTGGGCATGGCGCGACGCTTACTGCGCAAAGGACTGGAAGACCGCGATCGAAACCGTCCGGCCCGCGCTGGAGCCGTTCTACGCGGACCGTGCCCGCCTTGGACACGACCGCGACCTCCCGCGGGGCGACAGCCTGACCGGGTCGCTCGAGGACATCGTGCGCGGCAGGCTGATCATCGGCAGTCCGGAAGATTGCGCGGAAGAAATCGAGAAGTACCGAATGCTCGGCATCGAGAACATCAGCATGCGCATGCGCTGGGAGGGCATGACGAAAGAGCAGGGGATGGACTCTGTCCGGTTGATGGCGTCAGAGGTGCTTTCCCGCTTCCGCTGACTCCGATTGGCCCGAGCGCATTTGGCCCGAAGCGGACTGACTGCTTCTTCAGCAGACCATCCTACGAGGAACAAGGTGGGAAGGGTCGATCGGAGAATGTAGGATCGACGATCACCAGGAACAGAGGAGGGCGACGATGGTCGTGCATGAGGTACGGGTGCATCCGAGCTCGGCGCAATTGCCCAGACAGGCGCAGCTGACGTGGAAGATGGCCGAGCTGGCCGCAGCCGCGCCCCCGCCGACGCCCGAGGTGGCCGAGATGGTCACCTGCCGCGCCATCGACAACGCGGGCGTGGCGCTGGCGTCGATCGATCGCCGGCCGGTCGCCACCGCTCGCGTCATGGCACTGGCCCACCCGCGCGCCGGTGGGGCGACGCTCTTCGGGCTCCCGCCGGACGTGCGCGTGCATGCCGAGTGGGCCGCCTGGGCGAATGCGACCGCGGTGCGAGAGCTGGACTTTCACGATTGCGCCCCGCCCGCCGCCCATCCCGGGGACAACATCGCGCCTCTGATCGCCGTGGCCCAGCAGATGGGGTGCGACGGCGCGGCGCTGGTCCGCGCCATTGCCGTGGCTTACGAGATCCAGGTGGCATTGGGCCGAGGTATTCCGCTCGCCCCGACGCAGAAAGAGCAGACTGGCCACCTGTGTCCTGCCACTACGGCGGGCCTGGGGGCGCTTCTGCGGTTGCCCGTGGCCACCATCTACCAGGCACTCAATCAGGCCGTGCTCATTTCCCAGTCCACGCGCCAGACACGCAAGGGCGAGATGACGTCGTGGAAGGCGTTCGTTCCGGGCCATTCGGGCAAGCTCGCCATCGACGCGGTCGATCGCGCCATGCGCGGCGAGGCCTCTCCCAGCCCGGCCTACGAAGGGGAGAGCGGTGCCATCGCCTACATGCTCGGCGGTCCCGATGCCTGCTACCACGTGTCGCTGCCGGCGCCCGGCGAGCCCCTGGGCGCGATTCTCCAGACCTTCACGAAGGCGCATGCGGCGGTCAATCACGCTCAGGCCTTCATCGACCTGGCCTTCGAGCTGCGCGCCGGCGTTGACCTGACCCGGGTGCGCGAGGTGGTGGTGCGTACCAATAGCGCCGTGCACAACATCGTCGGCAGCGGCGCGAACGATCCGGAGAAATCCAGCCCCGACGCCAGCCGCGAGACGCTCGATCACTCGCTCTCGTACCTCGTGACGGTGGCGCTGGAGGACGGGTGGTTTCACCACGAACGCAGTTACGCGCACGAGCGCGCCCACCGTCCCGGCACCATCGCGTTGTGGCGGAAGGTTCGCTCGGTTGCCGATCCCTTCTGGGATGCCCAATACCGGCAGGCGCGACCGGAGCGGCCCGCCCTGGGCGGGCGGCTCGAACTGCACCTGGTCGATGGCCGGGTGATCGCCGGCGAGAAGCCGGTCGCCGATGCCCAGATCGGGGGTGCCCGGACCATGGACAGGACGGGGTACGAGCAAAAGTTCCGTGCACTGGCCGGCCCCGTCGTGGACGCCGAGGTGCTGGAAGCCTTCCTCGCTCTGACCCACCAGCTTTCCAGCGCATCGCCTGAAGCCGTGTGCCGGCTGAATCCACCTTGCAAGGTACGACCCGACCGACCCGACGGCAAGGGCATCTACGATCACGCCGTCACCGACAGCAGTACCGATATTGGGAGAAACACGTCATGAGCACAGATCGACGCCTGGTAACTGACGAGATCCGGGCCCTCGTAGGCGCGCGCGGACCCGTGTGCTCATCTCCGGACGACGTGTCGACGAGCGAGATCCGGCGGTTTGCGCAGGCGGTCTTCGACGACAGCCGCCTTTTCTATGACGATGCTGCCGCCAGAGTATCCCGTTTTGGCGGTCGGGTTGCGCCCGGCACGTTCGCAATGAGCTCCCTGCGCTCCAACATACCCTTCGTCGACGACGCCCTGCGCTGGGCCAAAAGAGACGACGAAATGCACCGTGTGGCCGTAACGGAAGGGCTTCCGCTGCCCGAGCAGTGGGATGGTCTGTATCACTTTCACGCCGGCGACGACATGGAATTCTTCAGCCTCCCCCGCGTCGGTGATCGGCTGACTGCACACCCGTACTTGAAGGATATCTACGAGAAGAGTGGCCGCAACGGCTCGCTCGCGTTCTACGTCGTGCGGACGGATTGGAAAAACCAGCGCGGCGAGACGGTCGCGAACCACGACATGAATCTCGTCTGGATGGAGCAATCCGGCGAACGCCGCCGTCAATCGGCCAAACCGCTCGAGCCCAGGGACCCGCCCAGCATGCCTCCCCCGCAGCCCCTCGACCTCGCGCGCGTGGACTTCGAGGACTTCACGGAGGGCCAGGCGCTGCCGAGCAAGACGATTCGGGTCACCGTTCCCACGGTGGTCCGTTGGGCGATGGCCACCGAGGCGTTTCGCCGCGATCACTATGACTATGAGTTTGCAACCCGGATTGCCGGAGTTCCACACATCATCGCATCGGCGATGTGGACGCTGGGGTGCCGCTGGTCGTACTTGAACCAGATCGTCGGAAGGGATGGGTGGGCTTGGAAGATGTCGCATTCGGTGCGAGCGCGCATGAACATCGGCGACTCGCTGACGTTCGCGGGGATGATTACCAAGCTCGAGCGTCGCGAAAAGTACGGCGTAGCGGAAGCCGAAGTCAACCTGACGAACCACGAGGGCACGGTGGTGGCCCCCGGCCGGGCGAGTCTGGTGCTTCCGTATCGGAATGGCGCAGCGGTTCCATATCCTTTTGCGCCATGACTCGGGGTTGTCGAGGATCGAACGATTCGTCCGCGGCAGACGGCAGTAAAGCGGCGGGCCAAGAAAGCCGCTAACTCCCTTGATCGACTGACCAATCGACCTACCGTGGAGGCCTCATGGCTCGTCGCAAGATTTCCACGCCGGCGCACGACGGCAAGTGGACAACCCCCTCGAACTGGTACACAGCGGCGCTGACGAGAGTGCTCGAAGGAACACCTTGTCCCGACTTCGCCTTGCCCGCGGTCGCGAAGCAGCCGAAATGCAACACGCCCCCGATAGACGCCGATACCATCGAGGCACTCAAGCAGCTGCTTGTCTTGGCGCGCAAGGGCGAAATTACAGGGCTCGCATTCGTAGCGCAGAAAACGAACCAGGCGGCGTTCATTGTCGAGGCGGTGGGCGAGTGTCGCGCCCGTCCGGTCTACACCCGCGGGATGGTTCGGTATCTCGATGACGCGCTTGCTCGGCGCACCAGCGGCGGCGAATAGAGGGCCTCGATCGTTCCTCCCATTACGGTAACCAGTCGACCAGCTTGACGAAAAGATCGTCCGAGCGTAGAAAACCCGAGCGGAATAATCTTCGTACCACGTTCCGTAACAAGGCTTCGTCACGCTACCCTTCCAGGCCCATGTCGTTTCGGGCCACCCAGACCGCCAACGGCGGCGCCAACTCGGTTCTCGAGCAGTCGTCCGCCATGCGCCTCGAAAGCAGCACTCGTCTCGGAGGCTCTATGACTTCCATTGCGCCGGCACCTTCCAAAGCTTCCGCCGCGTCCGATCCGCTGGAAAGTGCGTCCGTGCGCTTGCGCATCAACGGCACGCTTCATAGCGCGGAGCTCGACACGCGCACGACTCTGCTCGATGCGCTGCGCGAGCACTTGCACCTTACCGGTGCGAAGAAGGGTTGTGATCATGGACAGTGCGGCGCGTGCACCGTATTGGTGAACGGCCGGCGGATCAACGCGTGCCTCACCCTCGCGGTCATGCATACGGACGATGACATCGTCACCATCGAGGGCCTCGGCACCCCCGAAGCGCTGCATCCGCTTCAGGCCGCATTCATCAGGCACGACGGGTTCCAGTGCGGCTACTGCACCTCGGGGCAGATCTGCTCCGCGGTGGGCATGCTCGCCGAAGCAAAGGCCGGCTGGCCCAGTCACGCGACCGCCGAGGTTTCTGCAGCGCGCATCGAGCTGACGGACGCCGAGATCCGCGAGCGCATGAGCGGGAACATCTGCCGTTGCGCCGCCTACCCGAACATCGTGGCGGCGATCCGCGAGGTGGCAAGCGGAGAAGGCGCATGAGGCCATTTACTTACGAGCGCGCGACGGACGCGCGCGGCGCGATTGCGGCAGTGGTTCGCGGTGGGCCTGGCGCCCGGTTCATCAGCGGCGGAACCAATCTGCTCGATCTGATGAAGCTCGAGATCGAGCGCCCGACGCATCTGGTGGATATCAGCCGGCTGCCGCTGAGCGCGATCGAAGAGCTACCCGACGGCGGCCTGCGCATCGGAGCACAGGCCGCCAATTCCGACACGGCCGCCGACCTGCGGGTCCGCCGCCGCTATCCGGTGCTTTCCGAAGCGCTGCTCTCCGGCGCGTCCGGACAGCTACGTAACAAGGCGTCGATGGGCGGCAATCTTCTGCAACGTACCCGCTGCCCCTACTTCTACGATGTCGCATCGGTCTGCAACAAACGTGAGCCCGGCACGGGCTGCTCTGCGATCGGCGGCATCAACCGCATCCACGCGATACTGGGTGCGAGCGAGCATTGCATCGCGACCCATCCTTCCGACATGGCGGTCGCGCTGGCGGTACTCGACGCGCGGATCGAACTTCTGGGGAACGACGGCGCAGCTCGCAGCGTCTCGGTCCACGATTTTCATTGCCTCCCCGGCGCGACGCCGCAGGTCGAGAGCGTGCTGCGCCCGGGTGAGATGATCACGGCCATCGTTCTGCCTCCGCCGCCCGCGGGCCGGCAACGCTATCGCAAGGTCCGCGACCGCGCTTCTTACGAGTTTGCGCTCGTCTCGGTCGCGGCGATCATGGCGACCGAGCGCGGTGTCATCATCACCACCGCCCGCGTCGCCTTCGGCGGCGTGGCGCACAAACCCTGGCGGTCCCGCGATGCAGAGCAAGCGCTGATCGGCCGCCCTGCCACGATGGCCACCTATCGCGAAGCGGCCGCCCACGCCCTGAGGGACGCGAAGGGCTGCGGCCACAACAACTTCAAGATCGAGTTGGCGAAGCGAACGCTGTGCCGCACCTTGGCGCAGGTTGCACAGGAGGCTTGAAAATGTCCGCCATCATCGGTCAACCGGTCGATCGCATCGACGGTCCGCTCAAGGTCAGCGGGCGCGCCACCTACGCTGCCGAATACTGGAACGTCGGCCAGCCCCTCTACGGCTTCATCGTCGGTGCCACCATCGGCAAGGGTCGGATCACCGCGATCGACACCGCGATCGCCGAACGGGCGCCGGGCGTGCGAATGGTCATGACGTACCTCAACGCGCCCGCGCAAGGCAAAGCCGATCCCTCGACTCCGTCCGCATACTCGCGCGCGTTCCCGACGCTCGACGGGCCCGAGATCCATCACTACGGCGAGCCGGTCGCGCTCGTGGTGGCCGCGAGCTACGAGCAAGCACGTGCAGCAGCCCCGCTCGTCGAGATCGCCTATGCCGCCGAGCCGGGCCGCTACGAGCTTGCGACCCGGTTGGACCAGGCGTATGCACCGAAAGCCGTGAACGCCGGGCTCGCAACCGACAGCGCGGTCGGCGATTTCGATGCGGCGTTCGGGAGCGCGGAAGTTACGGTCGATGCGACCTACACGACCCCATACCAGTTCTCGCAGCCACTGGAGCCGCATGCCTGCCTGGCGGTACCCGACGGTGACGAGCTCACGATCTATGTCTGCGCGCAGATCGTGGGCGAAGCGCGCACCGCGATCGCCAGCACGCTCATGATCGATCCGGCGCGCATTCATATCGTGTCCGAATTCGTCGGCGGCGGCTTCGGATCGAAGCTGGGCATCCACTCCGAGACCATTCTCGCCGCCTTCGCTGCGCGTGCGCTCGAGCAGCCGGTCAAGGTCGTCATGACGCGCCAGCAGATCTTTCATCTGCTGGGCGTGCGGTCGATGACGAGCCAGCGGGTGCGCCTGGGTGCGGCACGCGATGGCCGGCTGCTCGCGCTGGGCCACGACGTCACGATGCACACGAGCGTGCTTTCCGAATACGCCGAGCAGACGGCGACCTCGGCCCGCCCGATGTATGCCGCGGCCAATCGCCTCACGCGCCATCGCCTGGTCGAGCTCGACCTTCCGCGCGGCGAGGACGTGCGCGCACCGGGAGAAGCACCGGGGCTGCTGGCGATCGAATCTGCGATCGATGAATTGGCCGTGGCGCTCGACATGGACCCGATCGAGTTTCGGATCCTCAACGAGCCCGCCGTGCATCCGGAAACCGGCCAGCCCTTCAGCGACCGGCGGCTGGTCGAATGCCTGCGTGAAGGGGCGGCGCGGTTCGGCTGGAACGCTCGCCCGAAGCGACCCGGCAGCCTGCGGGACGGACGCTGGCTGGTGGGCTATGGCGTCGCCTCCGCGGTGCGCATGCAGTTTCAGCTTCCCAGCAAGGCGACCGTCCGCATGGGGCCGGACGGTAAGGTCCGGGTGCGCTCCGATATCACCGATATCGGGACGGGAACCTATACGATAGTGGCACAGGTTGCGGCCGACACGCTCGGCGTTCCACTCTCGCACGTCAAGGTCGAGATCGGACGCTCCGACTATCCTCCGGGCGCAGGTTCCGGCGGATCGTTCGGCGCGACCAACACCTGCACGGCCGTGTACAACGCCTGCATCGCCCTGCAGGAGAGACTCCGCAGTGGCGACGTTCCGCCCGAGGGCCTCGAAGCCGAAGGCGAGATCGCCGCCATGTGGGACGACCCGAACTATCGCAAGTATTCGATCTACGCCTACGGCGCGCACTTCGCCGAAGTGGGCGTGGACGCCGATACGGCGGAAGTCCGGCTGCGGCGGATGCTGGGCGTATTCTCGGCCGGACGCATCTTCAACGCGAAGACGGCACGGTCCCAGTTGATCGGCGGCATGGTCTTCGGCATCAGCTCGGCCCTGCACGAAGAGGCGCTGGTGGAACCGCGCTCGGGCGCATTCCTGAACCGCGATCTGGCAGGCTACCTGGTGCCCGTGCATGCCGACGTCACAAACATCGATGCCGTCCTGCTCGAAGGATTCGACCCGCATGCGAACGTGCTGGGCGCCAAGGGCGTCGGCGAGCTGGGCCACTGCGGGGCGAACGCCGCCGTCGCGAATGCGGTGTTCAACGCGACCGGCGTGCGGGTACGCGACTTTCCGATCACCATCGAGAAGTTGCTGTCCGGCTTGCCGTTGCTCGACGAGTGAGTCACCCGTGCGCGACTGCGAGCACCGCCGCGGATTCGGCGACGACAAAACCCTTATTTGGTAATTGCAAAATCCGCCGCTGAGAAGATCTGGCGAATTTCAATCACGTCGCCATCTTCGGCGGGACATTGCTGCATCAATCCAACGAGTTGTTCCTTGGAGTCGGCCTCGACCAGCCAGTACCCGCCCAGAACTTCTTTTACTTCCACGAAAGGGCCATCAGTGACGGTGGTTTTGCCTTTGCTGAAAGAAACGCGGGCACCCGTGCTCAGTGGATGAAGGCCGTTTACGGATAGCAGTTTTACTTGCTTCGACAGCGCTTCATTGAATCGTCCCATCTCCTGAACTTTTTCCGGATCGGGGACGAAGTTCTTGTCCAATTTCTTATTGTCGCGATATACCGCGGGTATCATCAGAAGCATGAATTGCATGTCAGTTCTCCTTTGAATTTATTGTGCTGCACCCTTAGTCGAACAAGCGGCGCTTGAATCGACAGACCTGTTTCCTCGAGCGCCCATTGCGCCCTGAGGAGGTCACGCGTGCGTCGGGAGCGCTTCCATGATGGTGTTCTACGATGGACGCGTTCGAACGAAGTCGCGGCAGTATTCGTGGAGGCGGTAATGGACCGGGGAATCTGGGCAATCTGGTACGACGTCGCCAATGAACACAGATCCGAGTATCTGGCGTGGTTCCACGGCACGCACATCCCCGAGAAGCTGTCACGCCCAGGCTATGTGTGGACGGTCGGCAGCTACAAGCACGCAATCCTGCACGAGTTCACGTCGCTCGATCTGCGCGAACAGCACTTCGGACCCCACGAGTCGCAAGCGCACGATCCGATGACCTGGATGGGCAGGGTAAGGCCACAGCTCACGCATGCGTCATACTCTCCCGCAGTGGGATGGAGGATTTGGCCTGCGTCGGGGGCTTGAGCGCGGCCTAACAGTTATCGAGCGAGCAGGACAGCCCCCAGACCACCGATGATCATCAGTAGAAGCGGATATTGGGGGCCAGATCATCGTCAGAACCGGCCGAAGATGCTGCAGTACTGCGTGGTTCCCTGCCAGATCTGGTCCACGACGCGGCCGTCCTTGAAGCCGAGCGTGCGCTGGCATTGTCCGCGGACCATGCCGCCCATGCCGGGGAGCGGCAGGCTGATGCCGACACCGCCCCCGCCCGATCCGCCATAGGCGCCCACCGAGGCTCCATAGCCCGCACTCTGCGAGATCCACGTGTACCCCTGGAGCCCGCCCTCGAGGGTCGTCTGGCTGGCGGGTTGTCCCCACGCCGCCACGACCTCGTCGTAGGTTGCCCCGTGCCAACTGGCTTTCGCCTTGTCCACATCGGCGGTGGTGGCACAGCCCGCCAGCAGTGCCAGCGCCAATAACGCGAATGGGCTTGGCTTCAGCATGATCGTTCCTTTCTCGTGGCCTTGTGCCCATAAGACATGCCGGACAGACCTTCTATTCCACCTGGCCATTTGCCCGGATCGACCATGCGGGCGCATCGGTTGCGGAACTGCCCTTTCGGTAGATTGATGGGGGTTGTCGATTTCACATGCTCCTCTTCGACTAGATCGGGAGCGGATTCTCTTAACTCTATAGGAGCACGGAAATGGCCAACAAGAACACGATCTGTCTGTGGTACGACGGCACCGCCATGGATGCCGCGCAGTTCTATGCCAAAACTTTCCCCGACAGCGCGGTTGGCGCGGTGATGCGCGCGCCCGGCGACTATCCCGACGGCAAGCAGGGCGATGTCCTGACGGTCGAGTTCACCGTGGCCGGCATCCCCTGCGTCGGGCTCAACGGCGGGCCGCACTTCAAGCACAACGAGGCGTTCTCTTTTCAAATCGCGACCGACGACCAAGCCGAAACCGACCGCTTGTGGAACGCGATCGTCGGCAACGGCGGCCAGGAAAGCGATTGCGGCTGGTGTAAAGACAAGTGGGGCCTGTCGTGGCAGATCACGCCGCGCGCTCTCCTCGCCGCGATCACGGAGCCCGATCGCGCCGCGGCCAAGCGGGCGTTCGACGCGATGATGACGATGAAAAAGATCGACATCGCCGCCATCGAGGCGGCGCGAAGAGGTTGACGTCATGTCGCAATGTCGACATCGGGATCATGAGCACATCTGCTGACGTGCCTTCGCTCACTGCTCTCGGAATCCATGCTTGACCGTCGTGCTTCGTCACTCGTCGCGTGCTCGTTGGCGAGAGGGTGCGTTCGGGATCAAATTGATCAAAGCCCAGACCTGATCGGCTCACGTACCATTGTGAACACCCTTCGCGTAAACTCACCTCCGTGTCCGCACGCAAAGTACCTACCGCTGCCTGCGGTCTCGATTTCGGCACGTCCAACTCCGCCCTCTCGTTGCCCGATGGCAACTCGGTGCGGTTGGCGCCCCTCGAGGACGCTGCCACCTCGATCCCAAGCGCGATCTTCTTCGCGACCGAGAATCCGCGCGAGGTGTTCTACGGCCGAGCCGCGGTAAGCGAATACCTCGACGGCACGCCCGGGCGACTGATGCGCTCGCTGAAAAGCATTCTCGGCAGCAGCTTGATGGACGAGTCGGTGGCGATCGGCGGCGACGACTACAAGTACGCGGACATCGTCACCGCGTATTTGCGCATGCTGCGCAAGCGCGCAGCCGTGGCGGCAGGCCATTCCCTCGACGCCGTCGTGCTGGGACGGCCGATCCGCTTCGTCGACGACGACGCGAAGCAGGACCGCGCCGCGCAGGACACGCTGGCCGGGTGCGCACGCGCCGCGGGTTTTCGGCACGTGGAATTCCAGTTCGAGCCGATCGCGGCAGCGTTCGACTACGAGCGCACGATCGCGCGCGAAGAGTCGGTGCTCGTCGTTGACGTCGGCGGCGGCACCGCCGACTTCACGGTGATCCGTCTCGGGCCCGGCCGGCGCGATCAGGCGGCGCGGAACGACGACATTCTCGCCAACGATGGAATCCACATTGCCGGCACCGATTTCGATTCGCGTCTCAACATGTCGTGGGTGATGCCAACCCTCGGCTATCGCAGCGTCGGAACCCGGGGCCGCGTCGTGCCGAGCCTCGTCTATTTCGACCTCTCGACATGGCATCGCATCAACCTCCTCTACGTGCCGAAGTTCATCAGTACGCTGCGCGAGTTACGGGCGTTCTTCACCGATCCTCGCCCTTACCGCCGATTGGTGCACGTGATCGAGCAGCGGCTCGGTCACGAATTGCTCGGCCGGACGGAAGCCGCGAAGATCGAGCTCTCGCAGGTGACGAAGGCGAACCTCGACCTCGGCGCCATCGAGGCCGGGCTCACGGTGGATGGCACCCGCGATGAGCTCGTCGACCTGCTCGGCGGCATGTTGGCGCGACTTGTCGACATCGCCTCGGCAACGGTAAGTGCCGCGGGACTCAAGACGGCGGACGTTTCCACGCTTTACTTCACTGGTGGATCGTCCGGCATGACCGCGTTGCGCGATGCGTTCGTGAAAGCCTATCCGGACAGTCGCGTCGTGGTCGGCGATCTCTTCGGCAGCGTCGTCAGCGGACTCGGCATCGAGGCCGGACGACGTTTCGCGACCCGTTAGCCAAGATGGAGCATGACAGCTTCTGGCCGCTTGACGCCGGACGAACTTTGGGTCCAGTGTTACGAAGCTGTCTCTGGAAGGTGGGAGTCATTGGAAATGCCGGTATCCGGTGGGATCAGCAATCCGCCGACCGGGCTATAGGCTCATTCCTGTTCAATAGTGCCTCGAATCAGGTTGCCGTCATCGATGTGCCGGGTCGCAGGCTTATCCAGAACTTCGAAACGGGCCTCGACCCGGACGGTATCGGATTGGGAAATTAGGATGGCGAACGACACGGTCCGTAGCACGCGTCACGCCTTCGAACCCGCATCCTCGAGGATCATGTCCGCGCCCTTCTCCGCGATCATGAGAGTCGGCGCGTAGGTGTTGCCGGACACGAGCAATGGCATGATGGAGGTGTCGACAACGCGCAGCCCCTGCAGTCCTCGCACGCGCAAGCGCGCATCGACCACCGCCGCTGCGTCGCTGCCCATCTTGCAGGTGCCGGCCGGGTGGAACGCGATCCCGCCGCGCTCGCGCATAAAATCCACGAGATCCGCGTCGCTCTCGCACTCGGGGCCAGGATCGTGCTCGCGCGCCACGTAGCGGCGCATCGCCGCGGTCTGCGTGAGGCGCCGGTTGGCCTTGAGCCCCGCGAGCAGGACAGCGCAATCCTTTTCCGACGTGAGGTAGTTGGGCGCGATCACGGGCGGCGCGAGTGGATCGGTGCTGCCAATCGTGACGCTGCCCCGGCTCTCGGGCCGCAGCAGCCTCGCCGCAAGCGTGAAGCCGGGGAAGCGATGCAGCCTGTCCCCCGGCTTGTCGAAGCTGTAGAGCGTGATGCTGGTCTGGATGTCCGGGGTCGCGGCTGCGGGGTCGGCGCGGATGAAGCCCGTCGCAAACGACTGTCCCATCGCCAGGAATCCCTTGCGCAGAAAAGCGAAGCGCAGGGCCGCGACGACGCTCTTCGGGAAATTGCCGATCACGTCGTTGAGCGTGCAGCGCTCGGTGCACTCGTACACCATGCGCGCCGTGTAGTGATCCTGCAGGTTCATACCCACGCCCGGCACGTCGGCCACAACTGCGATCCCGTAGCGCTGCAGGAGCGGCGCCGGGCCGACGCCCGAGAGCTGCAGCAGTTGCGGAGAGTTGAACGAGCCGCCCGCTACCAGCACCCCCGCGCGCGCTGTCGCGGACGCGGTGATCCCGTCGCGTAGATATTCGACGCCGGTCGCACGCGTGCCGGAAAACAGGATGCGAGTCGCGTGCGCGCGCGTGACGATCCGGAGGTTCGCGCGCCGGCGGGCCAGGCGCAGAAACCCCGTGGCGGCGCTGCTCCGCAGCCCCCTGCGTATCGTCCACTGGTTGTAGCCAAAGCCCTCCTGGATCGCGCCGTTGAAATCCGGGTTGCGCGGGTAGCCGCATTCCTCGGCGGCTGCCAGCCAGGCGTCGGCCAGCGGGTGCGCCTCCTTCGGGTCGGAAACCGAGAGGGGACCACCGGTGCCGTGAAACTCGTCGGCGCCGCGCTCCTGGTCCTCGGACTTGCGGAAGCACGCCAGCACATCGGCATAGCCCCAGCCAGCGTTGCCGAGATCGCGCCACCGATCGTAGTCCTCGCGCTGGCCGCGAATGTAAAGCAGCCCGTTGATCGAGGTCGACCCGCCGAGCACCTTGCCGCGCGGTTGCGCGATGCGCCGGTTGGCGGCACCGGGCTGCGGCTCGCTGGAGTACAGCCAATTCACCGCCGGATTGGTGAAGTGCTTCCCGTACCCGAGCGGAATGTGTATCCAAGGATTGCTGTCTTCTCCCCCCGCCTCCAGCAGCAGCACGGAGTGACACCCCGACGCGGACAGGCGGTTCGCCAGCACGCAACCCGCGGCGCCGGCGCCGACCACGATGAAATCGTAGGAATCAGATGCGGATGGCATGTTCGAACCACTCTTTTCCACTGACAACCACGGCACGCCGCCGGTGAGCCGATCAGGCCATCCGCACGTACTTGTCCACGCGGCTCTTCCTCGTCAGGCCCGCATAGATGTTTCCAGCCGCATCGATTCCCATGCCGTGCACGGGATCGACCTCCCAGCGGGCGAGAACTGCGCCATCGCCGTCGCGCACGCTGATCGCCGGTTTGCCAACATCCGAAGCCTGCTCGCACAGATAGAAGTTACCTGCGGCATCCCGCGCGATGTCGTTCGGACCGCCCATTCCGGTCCACATGCCGATGTAGTGGCCGTCGGGCGTGAAATGCTGGACGCGGGCATTCGCGCGGTCGCAGACGTGGATCGTCCCATCGGGAGAGATCGCAAGGCTATGCGGAAGATGAAAATCGCCAGGCGCGGTTTTCCCCGGCTGGCCCCAGGACTGGATCAGCTCACCATCCTTGGTAAACCGGTGGACCCGGCTGTTCCGGTAGCCGTCGGTCACGTAGAGATCGCCTGAGGGCCCCGGCATCATCTCCGTCGGATGATTGAACGGGCCGGCGGCACGCAACGGCAAGTTGTGCCAGTCCTCGCAGCCTGTATCGGAATGCTCCCCGCGAGTACCGAGCTGTCGCAAGAGCTTGCCCTCGAGCGTATAGATCATCGCGACGCAATCCACCTGATCCGTAACGTATGCGGCGTCGCCGGCAATCTTGAAGCCGTGCGCACGCTTGAACTGTCCGTTGCCCCAGGCGTGCAGGAAATTGCCGTCGTGGTCGAACACCAGCACCGCAGGGTCCTTGCGCTGAAAGACGTAAAGACGATTGCGCGAATCCGTTGTGACCCGACTGATGAGGCCGAACGCCTCGCCTTCGGGCAGCTTCGCGAAATTCTCGACCAGCTCGTAGGTGTAGTTACCGGTTCCGACTTTCATGGCGGTCCCCTCTGTCGATAAGCAGACTCCTGGTGCGCCGACTTCCGCGCATTACGAAGGTGCGCGGAATACTGAATAGTACAGGCACCCGACCTGATGCCTGCATAGGCTGGTTCCATACTTTCCGTACCGGTGACTGGAGGCCCTCCGGCAACGAGGCGCGTACACTATGTGAACGGGGAACGGATCCGCAGGGCCCTGCCGAAGGGACCCAGTGAATCACTGATCGCGAGGAGGAATGCATGAGAGCCGCTCTTGCCTTCGTTATCGCTGCCCTTGTCGTCGCTCCGGCTGCGCCGGCTGCCGACAAGTACCCCACGAAGCCCATACGTCTGGTCGCGCCGTTCCCGCCGGGGGGCGGCACGGACATCCTGGGACGCCTCATCGCGGTGCCCGTGGGCGAGCGGCTGGGCCAGACAGTGGTGGTGGACAATCGGCCCGGCGCGGGTGGCGCCCTCGGCGCGGGGATAGTCGCGCACTCGGCTCCGGACGGCTACACGCTAGTCATCGTTTCCAGCAGCTATTCGGCGGCTTCGGCCTTCGGCAAACCGAACTACGATCCCGTAGACGGCATTCAGCCGGTGATACTGATCGGCACGACGGGGATCGTACTCTCGGTGCATCCTTCGGTTCCTGCGACAAGCGTCTCCGAGCTCATCTCGCATGTAAAGGCCAATCCCGGAAAGCTCAACTATGCCTCGGTCGGCACCGGCAGCGTGGCGCATCTGCTGGTGGAGCTCTTCAAGCTCGAAACGAAGACCAATTTCGTCCACGTTGCCTACAAAGGCGGCGGTCCGGCGCTGGCGGCGACCATCGGCGGCGAAGTGCAGGTTACCGCCATCAGCGCGGTGCCGAGCATGCCGCACATCAGGGCCGGTCGGCTGCGCCCGCTCGGCGTGACGACGCGATCGCGCCTGAGCATTCTGCCCGACGTGCCGTCCATCGGCGACACGGTGCCGGGATTCGAAGTCGTGCATTGGTATGCCATGTGGGCGCCCAAGGGCACGCCGCGAGCCATCGTCAACCTTTGGAACGAGGAGGTCGCACGGGTGGTGAGGTCGCCGCAGATGTTGCGCCAGATGGGCAATGAGGGGCTGGACGCGGCCGGCGGCCCGCCGCAGGAGTTCTACGACGTCAACAAGACCGCGGTGCAGAAGTGGCGGCGCGTGATCAAGGAGGCAAAGCTCGGCGTCGGTAATTGAGAGCAGTCCAACCAGTCTTTCCGGCCCACAGCGTCGCAGCCTCATAGATGATATGGAAGACAGGCTCTTTGAGCCCGAGGTAAGCATCAATGTCTCGCGGGAACGCTTGGGCCGCACGCTGCTTCAGAATGAAAGACATCCGTTTCTAACCTTTCGCCTTGATGGAACCCCGCAGCGCGAAGTGATCGTTCCCTGACATTGCTCACAAAAAGGTCCCTAACCGCGGAACGCTGCCCTTCAGCGGCGTGCCGCTTTCGGCGCATCCGCTGCGAGGGCTTGGTCGGCGCCAGTGCGTACCGCTATTACTATTCCCGATCCCCATGCCATCCTAACAACGAAGAAACCCTGATGAGCCTCAAGTGCGTCGAGCAATTCTGGCACCCTTTCGCCTTGGCCCTCTGGCCAGTTCGCTTGCGGAAGCAGATCATCTGCGACGTATATGCCACCAACGCTTAGAAGCGACAGTATCTCGTCGAGGTGGCTGAACTTGCCCGGCCAAGCGTCGGCAAAAATCAGGTCGTATGATTTTCCCCGTATGTCGCTGATGAACTGAGCACCGTCTGCGACGTGAAATGTAACGCGCGGCTCCATGCCCAGATGGCGACGCGCAATCGCGACTGTAGCGGGGTTTGAGTCCACCGTCTCAATGCACGCCAATTGATCGGCGCCTTCCAGCATCCACGCCGTTCCATGACCGACGCCAGTGCCAATTTCAAGAAAGCGCCCTCCGGGTTTTGATGCTGCTATGGCAGCCAGCAACGCCCCGGTCCTCTCCTCTGATGCGAATCCGAATCCAATCCTCTTTGAATCCGCTTGGATCGCATCTAGAGATCGGCCTGCGATGAATGTCGTTGTCGTTCACCCGGTCCTCAATATGGCACCCGAACCGCTCGATGGGAGGCTTAAGCACCCCGGATGTAGCCCGGCGCTCTGGGATCCTTTTCAAAGCCACCGTACTTCGCGGAGGAAGGGTAGTACTCGGCTGCAAACTGAACTTTGCCTGCGGCTTCCTCGCCAGCAACGCTCGCAATGAAGGCAAGCATGAGATCGGTGCCCGCCGAGACGCCAGCGGATGACCATACGGTTCCGTCTTGGACGTAGCGCTCTTCAACGACTAAAACGTCTCCGAGTGCTCGCAGCCGCTCCAACGAACGCCAATGTGTTGTTGCCTTCCGCCCCGAGAGGATACCCGCTGCGTGCAACACGAAGGAACCTGTGCACACGGACAGAACCGCCTTGCAGTTCTTGGCTTGATTCGCGACGAACTCGACGAGGGCTGGGTTGTTGACCTCCTGCCGCGTACCGCGGCCACCTGGAACGAGCAGATAGTCGAGTTGCGGACATTCGGCAAACGACATGTGAGGGTTGATAGAAAGGCCCTTGGCACAGATGACGGGCTCGAGAGCCTGACTGACGATAACGCAGGTTTCCGGCCCGTTGGCGAACTTGCTCCACATGGTGAGCATCTCCCAGGGACCGATAAAGTCGAGTTCCTCAACTTGATTGAAGATCAGCACGCCGAAGATCATGGATAGCTCCAGCTGCACCCAACGTGATGGTGTTCAGAAATGCTGCATAACCTGGCAGGCTGCGTCATAACGAAAAGGGTTTGATCCGCCGTGCGCGAGCATGGTGGATAAGCCCAGTTGAACTGAATCGCTGGATTCAGAGCGATGCGGTTTGGAATTTGCAAGGCGCTCGGGGCAGCGTTCG